>NZ_KV794214.1:7378-74290 GCF_001808665.1 Streptococcus sp. HMSC070B10
TGTATTCTGGAACTTCATTGACAGCTGCTTCTACCGCATTGGCTCCACCTTTGTATTCTGGAACTTCATTAACAACTGCTTCTTCACCTGCTGTTCCAAGTGGTCCTTTATACTCAGGTACATCAAGAATTGGTGCTGCTTCTTCACCTGCTGTTCCAAGCGGACCTTTATACTCAGGCACTTCAAGAATTGGTGCTGCCTCTTTACCTTTACTACTTGTAGGAGCATCTGGTTTCACAGTCTGATCTTGTAGTTGGTTGAGATATTCTGCAAAGTAGGCAACCATTCTTTCAGTCAAGAGATGGTTATCCATAGCATATTTCATGCTAGCTACTACACTTGCTACTTCCTCTTGATTCTCTTTGCTGGTTAATTTTTGAGCTTTTGATAAAGCTGTTTCATAACCTGACAAATCAAGAGTTGTTTCTGCAACCTGTGGACGACTAAATATCAACTCAGCAGCGGCTTGATATCTATCACCACCGTCTCCATAAGTCTTAGTACCTGTCAAAACGATTTTCTTAGCCTTGATTGTCTTACCAAAGTCAATGTCTTTTGGTTTATTGTTATCTGGCCAATCAGTTGCAGTGAAAGTATGTTCTTTACCAGACTCATCTGTCACAACCAGTTTCACATCTCGCAAGTTACCATTTGATCCTGATCCGCGTGGCACATAACGGAAGCCTGTGATTTCTGTCGCTTCTTTCAAGACCATAGTTGCAGGTTTACCAACATCTCCACCATTCCAAGACGTATGCCATAGACTTGATAAGTTACCATCAAAGGCATTTGCTAAATCTTCTCCCGCTTGCGCTGGAGCATTTAGACTTTCAAAGTCTTCTGCTACCAAGGCTGTTTTCTTTTGTACCAAGGCATTCTTCAGAGCGTCAATCTTAGCAATTTCGGCACGCGCTTCTTCTACACTAATGTCATCATCTGCTTGGCTGAGGTTAAAGACAGCCTCCTTCAAGGCATCCATAGATTCCTTGGTATAGTTGGTCATGGCAACCGTTGGCAAATAGTTCTTCAGAGCATTTTCTGTCAACATCTTACCAGTTAGAGTGACTTCCTCAATTTGAAGTTTATCCATGATAAAGTCATTGTAACCACGGAAGTTAGCATTTCCACCAGAATCTCCACGAGTATTGCTTGCGTTACCAGTTGAGTAGATACCAACCCAAGTATCGCCTGTTTCTGCACCTGTTACGAGGAAGGTTACCTTCTTAGCTTTCTTAGAATCTGTCCAAGTATTTGGCAATTCATGCATTTCCAAATTGCTTGCTTGATTACCTCGACGTCCTGATTGGAATTCTCCCTTACCGACTACAAAGGCGTAGGTATTGTCAGAGCCTGCTTCGTATTCAAAGGTTACACGATAAGTCTTACCAGCTTCAAAACGGAAGTTTTGAGGGATTGTTTGGTAAACCAAGTTACGACGACTCACTAGTCCATTTGTCTTCAATGACCAATTTCCTTCGATGACATCATCGACTTTCTTACCATTCCAATCACGTTGTGTATATGGATCATGTTTTTCAGATAAGTGAGTACGATTATCCTCAACTCCTTCGATACCACCAATTACAAATGGGAAAATACCTTGAGCGACATTTTCAAAGTCTTGTTTAAATGTTCCTTTAGCTGTATCATGATTATCTCCGTACATACTTGAATTGTTTTCAAAGGTACGAATTTCATCAAAGTAAGTTGCTTCATCACCAGCTTCACGACTCAAAGTAAGAGTGACATTTGATACATCTGAACCCGTTGTAAAGAAGGCATACATGTTTTGGAAGTAACTTGTATCGTCAACTGTAGCATTGTCACGACGAGTATTATGGGCATAGGCCTTGACATAGTTAAGAGCTAGTGACTTATTGGTATAGCTAGTCACTTCTTTTTCACCAGTATTTACTGTGATACTCGCCTTAGCATTACTACGATTATCAACACCGACATAAACGGCATACTTAGTATTTGGTTTCAAGCCAGTCAGTTTCTGAGTAAGGCTGACTGTGCTCTTATTGCCTTGGATACGAAGCATTTCATTTGCGCCTTGAGATTTGACAATTTCTGCCTTAGAAGCATCACCAGAAATGGTCCAGTGTTTCAAAGTTCCACTGTTAAATCCTTGGTCATAGATGTGCATGCCTTCGCTCCATGACATTTCAGGATTGGTTTGTTTTGAACGGTAGAGAACGTATGGTTGATTTGCAGTAAGATCAAGGGTAATCTTACCATCTTTCACAGCTACTTCCTGTTCTTCAGTCTTACCTTGGTCAGTTAGTTTATAAAGGTAAACCTTACTATTCGCCCAGTCGCTAGGAAGCGTCCAAGTTGTTGCACCAGCTTGCGTATTGAAGTAGTACATTTTTTCCTTATCAGTAGGAAGTTTCTTACCATTCGCATCCCAGTTCCAAGGAGTCAAGTAAGCTGAACCATCTTGGATGACACGTCCGTTGAGAGTTACTGTACGTTCACGGTATTGCGGGCTATTGACATCGTTTGACTTACGAGTCACAACTACTTTATTGTTGTCAGCATCTACCAATTCCACTCGCATTTCTGGAGTCCATTTATAGGTGCTACCGTTATCAGACATGGTAACAGGTGTACCATTTTCCCACTTGCTTACAGTGAAGTGTTGGAAGTACTTGGTCATGACATCATGAGCAAACAAGTTAGTTACATAGCCATTGTAGTCACTTCGTCCTTGCCAGCCTTCAAAGTCTTTCATGCTGTAACCACCTAGAAGTGGATAGTTGGCTGCACCACCGTAACTTCTGTAATCCCCAACCCAAGAATCTTTTTGGTGGTTGCGGATAAAGCGCGTGATGGCACTGTTGATACCTTTATTAGTATAGCCACCATAGGTCAAGTCAGCTGCCCAGTGTTGGAAGGTAGAGTCGTATTCACCACCATGACCCCACTCAATCGCAAAGCGCCAGCCTTGTTTGTTAATTTCTTTAGCAAGAACGTGGGTAGCCCATGCACCATTATCACCTGATTGGCCATTGCCCCAAACGTCCACATAGATAAAGTCGAGACCTTCACCAAGTTTTTTCTTCAATTCTTCCCAACGAGCTAAGCGACCATGCGCCAAATCATAGGCAGCATCAATGTTAATACCTTGGTCTAGCCAGTTCCAACCATAACTATAGCTTCCATCTGGATTCTTACGAAGAATATTTTCGTTAAAGTATTTAGACTCAGGATAAGTTTCAGAAGCGTTGACGTGGATACCTAGATGAGCTCCATATTTCTTCGCTTTCTCAATCAAAGCCTTGAAGTCTTCGACACCACCAATACGTTTACCAATATCAGCATAGTTCAAATGGCCTGAGTCATGACCTTCACTACCATAACCTTTGAGGAGAACACCTTGTCCAAGACCATCTGTATGGAGATTAATCTTCTTGATACCATCCAAGGTCATAAGGAATGGATTTTGTGCTTGAGAACCAAAGTTCATCGCGATACGGTAAGCTGTGATATCCTTGACTTTTTCCCAGCCTTGAGGGTTGTTCATGATACTACGATAAGCAATGGCACCATCTTGCCAGTCCACTTTTTTATCCGCATTAGCATCTTCAGTGATTACAACCTTTGCACTTGGAAGTTCTTTGGTATATTCTGGGAAGACAATGCCCTTATAAGCTTTTTCCCATTGCCACTCAGAACTATGAATTCCGACATAGTTGGCATTTCCAACGGTTTCTTTATAAGCCGTCAAACGGGTCCAGTCATTAGAGCCACCACCGTAACTGTTTTGAGAATTACTCCAAACACCTGCAGCAAGCTTATCTGTAGAAACAAATCCATACATGTAACCCTTAGCCAAATCCTTCATTGGATTGGTTACTTCAATATGATCATCCCCGCTGACATGCGTATTGTTTGACATAGTTGCCCCATCAAACTTAGCACCAGCTTGCTCACTAGAAACAGATACTAAAGCATTCCCGAGGAAACTAATAGTAGAGAGTAATTTTCTTTCATCGTCAATCTTTTGACCTGGAGTGACTTGATTGTGGTTGACAATCTTAGTTACATCAAAATGCAATTGATTGTCCACAACTTGCAGACGAACTGTCATATCCGCATTGATAAGATTAGCCTCATCACGGAGTTTCATTTCATATTCTGCAGTTGTTTCATTAATTTTCTTATAAGTAACCTCAGGGGTGATTCTGTGGTTATTGATAAATACTTGGTTGAACTGTTGAACCTGTCCTGGTAAAGTATGGCCATTTAGCGTATATTCCTTGACACGTGGAAAGGCTTGGTCAATCACTGCTTTTAGGACTTTAGACTGGATAGTATCATAAGTCACTTTACTATCATCTACCACCGCACCAGTTTCTTTTTCAGCAGTAGCTTCAGTATTTTGAACTCCATCCTGATTGTCAGTCTTAATATTTACAACTGTCTTTTCTGTACCATATGTACCAGCTTTAAGTAGGATTTTCTTTTCATTTTTAAGATTTTCATTAACAGCAGCTGGCAAAGTAACCGTATCAAAAAGTTTTACATCATTATTTGTTGCATTCAGCTGACCATCTGATTTTAAGCTAATAGTCAGATGATTCACTGAGCCATTTACTGGAGCTGCAACACGACCACCCTGATACCATGTGCTATTACCTGGTGTCTTATATTCCCAGAACCAACCTTCTTTGTCATATCCAACAAAGACATTATTATTTGTATCTTTAAATTTCAAGAAAACACCAAAACGTGATTTGCCTGTTTCAGATTCTTCTTTGAAAGTGAGATCTACATTCGCATTACCATTTGCATCCACAGTCAATCCTTGTTTTTCAAACAAGGCTGGTTTGCTGGCATTGTCATTTTGATCTGTTGAAGATAACTTATTGTAACGAACACCATTTTCTTCACGAATAGCAACAGTCCCTTGCTGTTCTTTTCTTGCTACAGTTTGCCATTCAGGAGTGACTTCCTTTGGTGTCTCTGGCTTAGCTGTCGCTGGTTTTTCTTCTTTCGGCTTATCTTCTTTTGGCTTTTCTTCAACTGGTTTTTCAGTTTCCTCTAAATTCGCTGGTTTTGAACTAGAAATCCCCTTAATATGATCTTGAATCCATTTTAATTGAGCTGGAGAGAAAAGGATCCCTCCACTACGGACACCGACCACACCATTTTGATGAACGCCAATCAATTTACCATCCGTGTCAAAGATACCGCCACCGCTAGCACCTGGTTGTCCACCTTGATAACCAACTCCTTGAACACCTTCACCATAAGATTCAGCAAAATCCACAGCAGTGTTAATAACTGGCGCCAACTTACCAGCAGGATAGCCAAACATATTGACTTTATCCCCAACTTTCTTAACAACTGGCTTTTCAGTAACTTCAACAGGAGCATTTTCAAGAACTGTACGCAATCTCACAAGAGCCAAATCGTTCTTATAGCCCTTTAGATAACCATCTCTATCCCAGTGAATCACATCTTTTTTACTAAATTTTACATCATCTAAACCAGGGTAGGATATACTAAAAATATCGCCATCCCCTTTATCATTATCCACAACTTTACGGATATTTCCATCTTGTTGATCCTTGATAAAGTTGTGAGAAACAGTCAAAACAAGATCCTTACCAATGACAATACCACTACCTTCTCCTGATGGAGTCTTAATCTTAACAGTAGCTCCATAGTTCAATTCTCCATTTTTTGTTTTGGCAACATCTTCAGGAACTAGACTACCAGTATCTTGTGCTAATTGATCTTTATTTACCTCTTTACCATTATCAGTAGCTTTTTCAACTTTACCTTCTAATTCTTTCGGCAACTTGTCAGTAGTTTCTTTGTTTTCCTTTTCAAGAGCTAGTAACTCTTCTTCAGTTTTTGGTCCATCCGTTGTTTCAGCAGAACCTGGATTTGCTGCTGCAGCTTCTTTATCGAACTCCCGTCCATTATCGCTCGCTTTTTTATCCAAATCAGCCAGCTCACTTGGCAAATTATCTGTTGAGCCAACTGTTGGTGTGTTAGCCAATACTGGAGCAGTAGCAAAAAAACTAGCCCCAATCATAACTGAAGCAGCACCTAGTGCAAATTTACGAATGCTGTATGTACATCGTTTTTCAAAAAATCGTTTATCCATTAACTCCTGATTCCTTTCACCAATCTTCGTAAGCGTTTACATTTCTTATTCGAAAAATACTCCTTTCTATCTGAAAAGTGCAATGCTTAACGTTTATAAAAATAATTACACTTTTAATATAACAATTTTTAATAGATAAAGCAATAGAAAAGCTAGGAAAATTGCTAATTTTTTTCTTAATTCTGACAAAACCATACTCTGAAATTAAGGGGAAAATTGTAACATAATAAAAAGGATTTAGCATTCCTATCGAATGCCAAACCCTTTATCAATCAGTTTCTATAGATGATTAAAATCTATTTCACATGTTTTGCGAGTTCTTCTTGCGCTTTTTTATTGGATTCTTCTTTTTCTTTCATCCATTTATCTTGAGCTTTTTGGTATTCATCAGCAGTAACTGCCTTGTCTTGAAGTTCCAAGTATTTGTAGAGGAGCGGATCGCTTGTCCCCTTGTTACCAGAGAAGGCAAACGGCATCGTAAATGGTACCATCTTAGACAAGATTGGGCGACCAGTGAGTGATGTTGTTGGAATAATCAAGGCACTATCTGTCAACCAAGCTTGGGCTACAGCATACTTATCATAACGTTTTGCTACATCTATTGTCTCGTTTCCAGCTTCAATTACCAATTTCTCATAGTCGTTTAGACCAACCTTCTTAGCTGCAGCATTATCTGTACCAGAATCAAATCCAAGGTAGGTTTTAGTGTTTTCACCAACTGATGGTTTGATAATATCGAGGTAAGTAGATGGATCCGCAAAGTCTGGAGTCCAACCAACATTATCTGAAATATCCCAATCTTCCCCAGCTGCTGTTTCAGCAAAGTAGGTAATATTCAAGACTTCATCTTTTTGTAGTTGTTGAATATCAATTACGACATTATCTGCACCCAAGGTTTCTTCAACCGATTGTTTGAAAGACTGTACACGTTGAACTTTTGTAGTTGCTGTCTGGTCAACTGGCATATCTAGGTGAATTGGGAATTGTACTCCCTCAGCTTGTAGAGCTGACTTAGCTTTAGCAAATTCTGCCTTGGCTTTTTCAGGATTATATAGTCCATCTTGGGCATCAGCAAGGTTCACATCCTTCCATTCATCCCCATAAGTCACCAATTTTTCTTTGACCATATCGCCAAAGTTTTTCCCATCTGCTTGGACAAATGTTGATGGTACAAAAAGATTACGCAAAATTTTGCTTGCACCACTGGCACCGTTCACTTGTGAAGCATAGGCCGTACGATCAAAACCAAAAGCAATAGCTTGGCGGAAATCCTTGTTTAAGAGAGCCTTTTTAGTAGAGGTCTTTTGTTCGTCACTAGTCTTAGAAGTATATTTATAGGACTGGCGGTCAATATTTGTACCAACTAGATAAGTCGTAGAGTCTTGTTGGGTATAGACAATATTGTCCTTCATCGTTTTTTCAAGTTCTGCGAAACTTGCACTTGTTGGATAGAGGCGGGCTGCTGTAAGGCTACCATCTTTAAAGTTTTCTGCAGGTTTGCTGGTATCTTGACCATCCCAGAATGACAATTTTATCTTATCAACATGAACATTATCCTTATCCCAGTAGTTAGGGTTTTTTGCAAATTCAACGGAAGATTTAGCCACAAGAGATTTTAACAAATAAGGACCATTATACAAGATACTGCTTGGATCTGTCGCTTTAGCAAAATCATCCCCTTTTGAGTTCAAAAACTCTTCATTAACTGGTGCCAAGACACCCATTGTTGTTTTAGAATTCCAAAAACTTTCAGGTTTGTTCAAAGTGTATTGGACTGTTTGATCGTCAAGGGCTTTAATTCCAACTTGAGAAAAATCTTTATTTTCCCCTTTAGCATAAGCATCCAGACCCTTGATTGAATCTTGTACCAAGTAAAGAGCTTGTGATTTCTTATCTGTTGCATATTTAAGACCTGTTACAAAGTCTTGAGCCTTGACAGGAGCATATTCTTCACCTTCAGATGTGTACCACTTGGCATCCTGACGAATCTTATAAGTGTAGGTCAAACCATCTTTAGAAACTGACCAGTCCTCTGCCATAGAGGGAACAAGATTCCCATAACGGTCATTTTCAAGCAATCCATCAATGACGTTACTAGTAATGTTTGAAGTAGCTGCCTTGCTGGTTGTCAAATAGTTGAGATTATCTGGGTCTGTCTCGTAGGTAAAGGCGAAGGTCTGCTCACCTTTAGTAGCAGAACCACCAGAACAAGCCGCTAAGACACCAGCTGCTAATAAAGTGACTCCCGCAAGAGCCAATACTTTCCTTGTTTTCATAGTATTCTCCTTTGTTTTTCTATCCATTATAGACCCTTTGCAATCTATTGTCAATATATTTTTCTGAATTTTCATTTTTAGTTGTTATTTTCTGACAACTATCGAATCTTATTTCATTTTTTAATCTCTTTTTAACTATAAGAAAAGAGGGAATCCAGTAACTCCCTCATCCATCTATTTAAATCATTTTTAGATTCATTAATTGAAAGCTTGCAATGCGGAAAGAAGATAAGAACCCTCACGAATTTTTTGACCTACGGCCTTAGCATTTTTGACCAAACCCTGATACTCTTCTTGAGACAAATGTTCCAATACTTCTTCCAAGTCAAGTAAACTCTCAATACTAATTCCACACTCTTTTTCTAAGACGAAATTAGCCAAAGCAGATTGCCCCCAGACAATAATAGGGAAACCAGAAGCCAAATAAAGGGAAGCCTTGTGGGAATTATTGTATCTCAAATACTCACCAAACACTCCGCTACAAGTTTTAGAACTATCACCGTCCCAAACCAAAACAAAGCTTCCTTCTAATGCTGATGGTAGTTCATCTGGAAGAAAGGAACCAAAATAGGTTTCATTGGATAGCTTTCTAGCCTCATCAAAACCAACACCATAAAGGTTATATGCCGGTCTTGCAGGCAACTCATATAAGTAACCTGCTTTTTCTTGGGCTAAATTTCCAGCTACAATAATAGCCCCTTCCTTAGATAAATCTTCTTTATCCTGATAATTCGGGATCAGATAGTCAAAAATGCCTAAACTAACTATTTTTTTCTCAGAAATCCCCTTATCAACAAGCACTGATTTCATAACTGGATTATGAGCAATAAGACCATCAGCTTGTTTCAAAAGACTAGACTCTTGAAGATGAACACGAATCTTATGCTTCAAGGGTACTGTATCCAAATTAGCATAGCGCAAAACTTCTAAATCATGGATAATAAAGTGAACCTTCACTCCTTTACGTTGGATTCTTTTGACTAAATGAGTCGTAAAGAAACTATGATGAAGCATAGGAAATTGAATCAGTAGCTGATCCACTTCCTTCAACTTAGATATAGCCTTGGATAGGGCTTTAGCCTTGTGTCGTTGAGCCTTAATAGTCCCCATTTGATACCAATCATCTACCATCAATAATAAAGGACTATAGCCCTCACGAACTACTATTTCTTCAACATCGTTTCGAGCCTTATTTCCCGCATTTCGTGCACCAGAATCCTTCAAAAATTCTTCTTTTAAATAATATTTCATCGATCAATTTCATCGATCAATTTTATTCTTCATTATCTTATTTAAACTCTTTCTCCACAACCTCAAGAGCACGTTCAATGACTACATGCATGTCGTAGTATTTATAATCGGCCAAACGTCCGCAGAAAATTACTTTATCATTTTGTGCTGCTTCTTCTTGATATTTAGCAAACATGGCATTGTTTCTCTCATCATTGATCGGATAATAAGGCTCATCTCCACGTTTCCAATCAGCTGGGTATTCACGAGTAATAACCGTTTTATCTTGTGTTCCGTACTCAAAATGTTTATGCTCAATAATACGAGTATAAGGAATTTCTCGCTCTGTGTAGTTAACAACTGCATTTCCTTGATAGTTCTCCTCATCAAGAACTTCATGCTCAAAACGAAGACTACGGTATTCTAACTCCCCGTGTTTGTAGTCAAAGTATTGATCAATCATTCCAGTAAAGACAACTTTATTAGCTGATTTTTCCAGCTCTTCACGATTTGCAAAGAAATCAACCCCAAGCTCTACTTCTACATCGCCCAACATGTTTTCAATGATGACGTTATAGCCACCGATTGGAATACCTTGGTAACGGTCATTGAAGTAGTTATTATCAAATGTTAGACGAACTGGTAGACGTTTAATGATAAACGGTGGAAGGTCAGTCGTAGAACGTCCCCATTGCTTTTCAGTATATCCTTTAATCAACTTTTCATAAATATCTGGACCAATCAACTTGATAGCCTGTTCTTCCAAGTTTTTAGGTTCAACGTCCTTCATATGAGCCGTTTGCTCAGCAATCTTATCTTTAACTTCTTGAGGAGTTTTTGTCCCCCACATAGCATAGAAAGTATTCATATTGAAAGGTAGGTTATAAAGGCTACCCTTGTAATTAGCTACAGGCGAATTGATATAGTTGTTAAATTCAGCAAATTGATTAACATAATCCCAGACTTTCTTGTTAGAAGTATGAAAGATATGTGCACCATACTTATGAACATTAACACCTTCTACATTCTCACAGTAGATATTCCCACCAATGTGGTCACGTTTATCAATAACTTTTACTTTTTTTCCACGCTTGGTTGCTTCGTAAGCAAAAATTGCTCCAGACAAACCAGCACCAACGATTAGATAATCGTACATAGTTAACTCCATTATTTCTTAATAATTTGTTTTAGTTCTTTTACATCTACCACTTTCAAAGATAGAATTGTAAAAAGATAAATGATTCCACCAAGCACTGCAAAGACTAGAACATTCAGAGTTGGTGAAAAATGTATAACTGTTTTTGAACCTAGCAGTATACCGTACATGATAGCTGATGCTAGAACAATTTTTGTCATAGATCCGATAATAGGAACTTCTTTTAGGTATCTGCTAGTAAAGTATAATTGTATCGCCCATACTAACGCCTCTGTCAATACAGAAACAATGGCTGCTCCGATATATCCAAGTTTTGGAAGGAATAGTAAATTCAAACCTACACTGATAATGGCAGGAGCTGTTGTTGAAATCATGAATTCTTTATTTTGATTGTGAGGTATCAGCATCTGAATTCCCATGATATTGGTCCAACCGATAAAGAACATACGGAAGATCATAATGGCGATTGCATAACGTGCATCCTGAAAATCTTGACCAAGGAAAAACTGAACAAAATCGTCATTGACAATCAAGATTCCTGCCATCATTGGGAAAATCACTAAATTATAAACGAGGAAGGACATTTCATGCATCTTATTGACTGCCTTATAATCACCTGTCACTAACAAATGAGCGACGCGTGGTAACATAACGCTTCCCAAGGAAGTTACCAAGGTCAGAAGTATATTTACCAACTTTAGAGCCTGATCATAAATCCCTACATCTTTTGTAGAAGCTAATGCTCCGAGCATGGTACGATCAAGCGTAACATACAAGGAAATTGCTACTTGCGGAAGGAACAATAATATGACAGGCTTCACATGATGCCTAGCATATTCTATGTCAAAATGCAGTTTACCGATAAGCTCCTGAGCAGGTAACCACATACTTAGTTGCCCCAAAAGTTCAAATATGGTTAGCAAAAAAACATAGAGATATAGGTCATTTGCAGATTTAACAAAGAGGAAGATTGAAATGACTCCAACGATCTTGACCGTGATATTTCGAACAGTAATCTTTCGAAAATCTTCCAACCCTTGAAAGAGCCAGGAAATGTCTAAACCTTTTGAAACTAAACTCAAGCCTAGAATGTAGGCTACTGGATTTTTCATAACAGGAAGAGTCAGACAAAGAAGAGCATACATGGACATAGAAATAACTGTTGCACCTAATTGCAGAGAGTAGATCCCCCAAAAGTTTTTTTCAATTTCCTTGCGATGTCCTGAAATGACCTTGGTCCCATAGTTAGCAACTCCTAGCGTCGCTAAGAGGATGAAGTAGGTGACAATGGAATTAAAGTATCCGTACGTCCCTAAATCATCCGAAGAAAAGACCCGTGTTACATAGGGAGTCGTAATAATCGGGAGTAAAATCACCAACAGTTGGTAAGATAGATTGTAGGCGTAGTTTTTTAGTACTTTCATCTCAACCTGCCCTATTATAATCAATCAGTGACATTGAAAATCGTGAACGAACATACTTATAATGGGCAATTCTTCTAAACGCTTCTTTCATATTTCCTCTTTCCTACAATTTTTTGACACTTGTTGCAAATTAAATTGGATCTATGTATCATACTATCGTAGCAACAAATACAATTCAGGGCTAAGCATAAAAATAAGGTATTTTAGTTTTAGTTTCAATGATAACTTACTATTCTTTAATAAGTCACTCATTTCGACTCTCAACAACACTTTATCTTTTGAAAAATCTTTTAAGCCTGAGTCAGCTTTTGCACCAATTACTACAAAGCCACCTAATAATTTTTTAGCTTGCAAAGCTTGCTTTAATTCTGGGCTCTGAATGTACTCTCTTTTAATAACTTCCTCATTTTTTGCAACAGCTTTAAAGAAATCATATCTTTTTTCAGTAAATGTTGAACGAACTATACTCCCTTCCCTACGATAGTAATTGTAGGTTTCAAGTGGACTGATCACGATTCTTTCAGCTAAGGCAAGATGTTCTGCTACAACATAAAAATCCTCATAGATTTTCCCGACTGGAAATGGAACGCGCTCCAAGATGCATTTCCGATAAAGTTTTGCACAGGCAGAAACCGTTGCAACTTTGTCATCCAACATTAGTTGTAGAGCCTTTTCTTTTGTAATCACACTCAAGCTTTCATAATCTGACTTCTTAAGATGATGGGAACTATAATCATTATATTTTGAAGTAGCTTTAACCTTTGTTGAAATCAAGTCTGCTTGATGTGTTTCCTGAATTTTCACGATTAACTCTAGAGTATATTCTTCAAGATAATCATCTGGATCTAAAAAGAAAATCCAGTCTGAGCTCGCTTTAGATACTCCAAAGTTACGCGCATCAGATAACCCACCATTTTCTTTGTGGAAAACATGGATATTTTCATATTGCTTTGCATAATCTTCGCATAATAGAGGAGAACCATCTGTAGAACCATCATTTACAAGGATTATCTCAAAGTTTTGATAGGTCTGTTTAATTAAGCTTTCTATCGCATAATGCAGATAGTCTGCAACATTATAAACCGGAACAACGATGCTGATAAACATCCTAAATGCCTCTCTCTTTTTCTTTCTTTTCAGAGTATTTCTTCAAAATCGGATTAAAAATTATCCCCAAAGCAAAGTTAGTCCTATAATTTAAGTAAGACAATCTGTCAAATTTTTTCGTAGGAATATAGTCATATGAACTTTTCTCAATTTTGCTATATAGTTCCTTCAAGAGTGTTTCGGAATCGTTAACCATCCAAGACAAGTCAACCTGCAAACTGATGAGATAAACTAAGGTTTCAGAAACTACTCGGTTTAAAACGGGTTCACTTTCAATTTTTGTAAAATAATCTAGAACTGAATTTGTAACAGTCAAATGATAACCGACATTCCGCTTCATACTCTCGATATTCATACTTTGCTCTGGTCTACCTATGTAGTATTGATAAATATCATAATTCCAATAACTGAAACTATGAACATACTCCAAAGGAAAGAGTGTGTATTGAATATCAACATAAAATGTTTTTTCACTTAAACGAATCTTGTTTTCCGACAAGATTGATGTCTTATAAGTAACCGAGTGCATCGGGATGCGAACGTCCGGAATTCCCTTGTGTTTTTTGCCAATTTCATACTTATCTACGAAGTCATTTCGTACCGTAGTATTGTTATAGACATGCTGCTCTGTAAAATCTGTAATCACCATATCTACATCAACAGTTTCAAGAGTATCTAAAAACTTTTCAAATTCTGATGGAATAACCCAGTCATCCCCATCAATCACTTTAAAAAATTTCCCCTTTGCTTCTTGAATACCGCGATTGATTGTCGAACCATGACCGCCGTTTTCTTTTGTAATGACACGGCCATCTAGCAACGAATCTTTGGCTAGTATCTTTTCTGCTACTAAAGCCGTATCGTCTGTACTTCCATCATTGACAACCAGTACTTCAAATTTATTTTTATAATCCGGGTGTACTTGTTGAAAAGACTCCAGCCCTTTTGAAATGTAGTCCTGAATATTATAACTGGGCATTACAATTGTTAACAAACAATCCTTCATCCTATCTCCTAAATCGTCTCAATTAGTTCAAGCCACTGCTTGAGAATTTTATCTTTATTAAATTTATCCAAATTGTCTTTTGCATGTTCTGAGAAAGACTGTCTCAAAACTTCATCTTCCATCAGTTCAAGCAATTTTTCGCTCAACTTGTCCGTATTATAACACTCAACCAGATATCCATTAACTCCATCTTCGATAATTTCATTAGGTCCTGTCGGACAACTGAAGCTAACTATAGGAAGATTGTATTGTTGAGCTTCTAACAATACCAAGGGTAAACCTTCGTAACGAGAAGTCATGACATAAATCCCTTTATCTCCATAAATCAAATCCTGATTTTTTTCAAGTCCTTTTATGACTAACTTTTCCTGTAAACCATTTTCGTTGATTAAATCTCTGATTTTGTCTACTTCATCTTGATCGCCGGAACCGTAGATTTCCCAAATCCAGTCAGACCTTTTAGCTAACACTTTTTTCGCGACTTGAACAAGATAATCATATCCTTTTTGATAATCGAAGCGACCTACTGTTACAATTTTCGCTGACTCATCGTTATAAGCTACATTGGAAATACCATCATCTTTCCAATTATAGATGTAATCAATTTTTTCCTCAGAAATACCATATTTTTTTATGTAATTTCTACAATCTTCTTGTGTGAGAGTAATAATCTTGTCTGCAAATTTAGCACCAACATATCTCTGGACTTTTTGAGAAAATTCTCTATTATCCGTAATTGAATTAGTATGATCACACAAAACTACTTTAGTTTGAGTCCCTATTCCTGCAAAAGATAAAAATACATTAGCGGATATCCCTATCCCAAAGGCTACCTCTATCTCATTATCTCTAAAATATTTTTTTAACATTTTTGAGATTTTTAAAATATTCTTAGACAAGCGTACTCTATGGTCAAAAAAGTTGGAGTATTTTACCTGAGAATTGATTTTAAAGAATAAGTCCGATTGCTTTGTTGTAATCCCAATCAAATGAACTTCATACTTTTTTGTAAGTTCGTTTGCTAACGATATAGCAACTCGCTCACCGCCACCAGAGTCATCCAAAATCCATTTCACTAAAGCGATTTTTTTCATGTTTCAACTACTCCCATTCTTCATTATCACCAAGAGATATTATCTTATAGTGATGTTGGTTTCGCTTATCTTCTGGAGGTAACTGCATATAATTCTCTCCATAAATTGCTACTAAATATTCTTTATACTTACGAGGACAACTCAGATCAATCTCTTCAAACTTTAATGATACTGGATCTCCAAAATAATCTGAAGGTACGATTTCTCTAAGTTTATATGCTCCTGTATAATTTCCTGCAAAAGCTTCCTTAAACGAATATTTTTTTAACGTTTGTAAATATTTTTTCTGTGCCCAGTTAAAAGAAATAATCTTTTCAATATTAACAACGTTCGCAAAAGCAATAATTATCTTCTCAATTAATGGTCGATTTTCTTTTTTCTGATTCACCAAACTATTGAATTGCGAGAGTTGAACCATCATCCTAGCGTACAAGTACCTAAAAGAATGAATTTTTTTCTTTAAAACATTAGATGGCATACCATCCAACGGAAAAATGTCTATCCACAAACTTTCTACCAATTCTTCTTTACTATAATTCATGATAATTTTTGTAGAATCATCTCGGATCACAGAGAAAGCTTTTTTGTAGTTTAATGTATCTTCGCTTAAAAACTTGTAGTTTTCTGGCAAAACATTTGAAGCTATTTTTTTAAATTTTTCATAATCTTCTCTTGGCATGCCAATATCGATGTCATCATCCCAAGGTATGAAACCTTTATGACGTACCGCTCCTAGCAAGGTTCCCCCTAGAGCATAGTAGGTTAGGTTATTTTCTTCGCAAATATTAATAAACTCTTTCAAAATAGATAAAATCTTATCTTGAATGATTTTGATATCCGACATACTTTCCTCCTAAGTAAAAGGCAAGTCTGAAAAGAACTGATAAATGTTCTTTAAAAGAAGATCCGTTTTACTATAATCGATAAAATCAAAAGGGAAATTCTTATTATAGAAAAAACCTGTGATAAACGATATACTAAGCAAGCTAAGCTCTAGGCCATAAACTAGGCTACGATTCGATAAGATTTTCAACTGCGCTCGATATGTAAACAATATGAATGAAGAAATTACAATCATTGGCAAGAGTAAAAAAAGATTCCTATCATATATATTTCGAAACGGCACAGACCCCATTGATAATAATGTTAAATAATAAGTCATCTTGACAAAAGATATTTTCCAATCATCAATCTCTTTAATAGTTCTACTCAAAACAAAATATTGAATTAAAAATAAAATCATTAGAACCACACCAATATATAACCTCACTGTTAGAGTAGTATTAAAGAGCTCTGCATACGATGCGTTATCAGAGTAAATATCAATTTTTCTAATAAAAGATTGAAAGAAACTAATACCCGTCCATTCTGCAAATATTGGTGTTAATTTTATTATGATTGGAAAACCCAATAAAACAAGTAAACTCTTTCCTAGCGTAATCTTTTTCAGGTAGAAAAAAATGAATCTCAGAGCAACAAAATAAACAACAGCCGAATGAATGCTTATTGGAACTATGTACCATAGCATCATCCAATTCTTTGTATAATTATATTTCGATTCCAAATACATAATTAACATTATCAGAGAAATTGCCATACAAAATCTCATGCCACTAGTGGTATATCTATAGTTATTTAACAAACAAACTGTAATTAGAATCAGAATATAGGTTAACTTAGAGTAGTTTTTATAGGACTTAAACAAATCAACAACAACATAACCAAAGCTAAAATATGTCACAAACGCTGAAATAAAACTAAGCAAACTATAATGATGAGTATTTCTGACAAAATACATCAATGAAGTAAATACCGGAACAGAACCATAATCATATCTACCAACTCTAAATCCTGATGCAAAAGCTTGAAACATTGAAATAATGTTATCAAAATTAGTTAGTACTTGTGTTGCTCTAAAATGAAACGCTCCATCATCTAATGGATGAGGGATATAACGCAAAGCTATTATAGAAATCGATAAACACGCAAGTACTAAATAAGTTACCGAAAACCTTCTGTCGTTTACTATTCCTACCATGCTTAAAAACAAAGATAAAACTGGGAAGACTAAAAAAATTAAAAAAGTAAGTAATAATAAAATCATGATCTAAAAACTCTGTCCATATTTTTTCCCGAAAAATTTTGCTTGTAAGAAGGATTTTCCTTTTTGAATCAAGTCAATTTTCTCCATATAGATAAACGGTATCTCTTTTACTCGCAAATCTTGTTTCGCAATCCAAACATTAAACAAGCGTTCGCTTACACGTCCAAACAATCTCGCATCAAAAGCCGAATAACCTGTAATATCCAACCGTTTATATAACTCATTAATAATTG
Organism: Streptococcus sp. HMSC070B10; assembly: GCF_001808665.1. Classification (GTDB taxonomy): domain Bacteria; phylum Bacillota; class Bacilli; order Lactobacillales; family Streptococcaceae; genus Streptococcus. Next base: position 25,133 of record NZ_KV794214.1, read on the forward strand.
GAAATAACCACTCACAATATGCAGCTACATTATCTTTTGACATAATAAACATGTTAAACATATAGCCACTACGTTGTTTCATCACTTTATCAAATGTATCAATATAATCAGGATTTAATTCACTAATGATTTGGCGAGTGACATCTAAATGACCTCCATCATGAGTATGTGCATAGTGAGAATAGAGAGTCTCAATATAGTATTTTCTTTTACAGGGAACAACAACATCATAGTCCAGCATCATTTTTTCGACCTCTGATTTAGATAAAATAATGCTATCCATATTGATTTCTTCACGATAAGCTTGACTCTTAGATGTGAAATAACGACGGTAATGTACCAATCCAAGATAGTCACATTCTAAGTTTTTCCATGCCCAATAAAGTCCAGTTAATTCACAATAATAGGGATTCAAACACGAAATGTTGTCCCCTTCATTGTCACATTGGTATCCTAATTTCTCTTTTCCTTCACTACCAACATGAATAGGTAAATAAAGTTCAGTATCATCTGGCATTGTAAATTTCTTGTGTGTTGCAACGATAATTTTATAATTTTTTGTCATTTTAAAATCCAGTTAAACTTCCTACATTTATTGAAGGTAATTTGCATATATTGACATTCTATTTAATATTTCAATTAAAAAGATTATCAAACTAACAATTAATAAATACTGTTCCTAATTTTAAAAATGAAATCGAATACCAAAGTCATATTATTCGTACTCAATTTCACTTTCTAAATATCACATTCCATAATAGCAAAAACCCTATACTTAATGTGCCCCTTCTCTAGTTAAAACTTGTTTTATGGTTAAAAAGATAATTTTAATATCCAACCAAAATGACTGATTTTTAGGATAATACAATTCCATTTCACAGCGTTCAGGGTAGAACACATCACTTCTACCTGAAACTTGCCATATACCAGTGATACCAGGACGAACAGATAATAAAATTCTACGTTCTTCCTCAGTATACTCGTCTAACTCATTATCAAGAATCGGCCTCGGTCCAATAAGACTCATATCACCTAGCAATAAATTTATAAATTGAGGAAGTTCATCAATACTAGTTTTTCTTATGAAATCACCAATATTTGTAAGCCTTGGATCCTCATCTGGAGGTAATTTATAGCTATTTTTTTTATATTTTTCATACAGTTCTTCATTAAGTTCCAAGATTTCCTCTGCATTTTCAACCATTGATCTAAATTTAATAATTTTAAATTTTTTCCCTCCAAGACCTGCTCTATATTGTGTAAAAAAGATACTTCCCTTATATCCTTTTATTTTGTAAATAATTAAAATAATTAGATAAGAAGGCAGTACTATAAATATAGTTCCAAGAAATCCAATAATAAAATCCATAATCCTTTTAAAACTAATATAGATAACGTTATTCCGTTTCACTTAAAATCCCCTCTCATGTAGTAAACTAAAACAGTTTAAATTCTATGAGATATTTTTATCCCTTTCTCTTCCATAACTACTTCCTTAGTCTATCCCTTATTTTTTACCGTAAGAACCATACTCACCGTAAGAACCATATTTCTCAGCTGAAGTATTGAATTTATTTAATACAACTCCCAAAAATGGCTTATTCGTTTGTTCCAATTGATCTTTAGCCTTGAGAACATCTTTTCTGTTAGCCTCTCCTGCCGCAGTAACTAAAACAGATGCATCACATTTTTGTGTGATAATAGCTGCGTCGATAACGATGCCAATAGGCGCTGTATCAACAATAATATAATCAAAATATTTGCGAAGTGTATCAATCATAGTACTGAAGTTTTCACTTTGCAATAAAGCAGTTGGGTTGGGTGAAATAGACCCAGCTTGAACTACAAATAGATTTTCAACATTGGTATCACATAGACCATGAGATAGATCTGTTGTTCCAGATAAAAACTCTGTCAATCCAGTTATTTTTTCACGTGATTTGAAGACACCTGACATGACAGAATTCCGAATATCAGCATCTACTAACAAGGTCTTATAACCTGCACGTGCGAAGGCCCAAGCAATATTTGTAGAAGTCGTTGACTTTCCTTCACCCGGTTTCACAGAGGTGATAGAAATCACTTGTAAATTATTTCCACTCAATTGTATATTCGTACGCAAGGCATTATAGTATTCTTCCGCTTTTTTGGCCAGATCTAATTTTTTCTGTGCTATTTCTAATGTCGGCATATCTCTCTCCTATTTCAATTTATCCAAATTTGGAACAACTCCCAACAATGCGATTTGCATAACGTCTTCAATATCCTCTGGACGTTTCACTCGTGTATCAACCAGTTCAACGATAAGAACAGCGATAACTGTAAAGACTGTTCCTCCAAGTAGACCTATAATTGTATTTTTACGAATATTTGGAGAAGATGGTGCTGTAGCGGGACGAGCTTCTTCAAGTGTTGTGACATCAGAAACGCGTGTGATACTGATAATCTTTTCAGCAGCTACTTCTCTCAAGGAGTTAGCAATACGACTAGCTTCCTCAGGAACTCTATCATTAACTGAAATAGAAACGATACGGGTATCGACTGGTACAGTTACCTTGACTTTACTAGCCAAAGCTTTTGGTGATAGATCTAATTTCAAATTAGATGTCACCTTTTCCAAAACATCTTGAGACAAAATAATTTCACGGTAGTCTTTAACCAAGTATGATCCAGCTTGCAAGTCTTGGTTTGTCAAACCAGGCTTATCCCCCTGATTACGGTTGACTACATAAATCCGTGTAGTACTAGTGAACTCCGGTTTAACGATAAAAGCACTATAGGCAAAAGCTAAAGCTCCAGCTACAATTGCTACTAATGCAATTAGAATTTTTCTTTTCCAAAAAATTTTAAGCAGGTGAAATACATCGATTTCCATAGTATTTTGTTCTTTCATATTTTCTCCTAAATTATTTGATCCATTATAATTTTCCTAGGGTTCTCTACAAATAGCTCCTCCGCCTTGGCCCTACCATACTTTTTAGAAATAATCTGATAAGCATCCTCCATATAGGGAGGTCTACTATCTAGGTTATGCATATCACTTGCAATGACATGAACCAGGTCTCTCTCCAAAAAATATTGGGCTCTCTTTTTCATGAATTTATAGGTTTCACCAAAGAGCTTAGGTTTTAGAACATGAGAACTATTTACTTGCGTATAGCATCCCATATCAATCAGTTCCTGAACACGTTTTTCATTGTTTTCCAGAGCATCATAACGTTCAATATGAGCAATCACCGGGGTAATCCCCAACATCAAAATATTGCTTAATCCTTTATGAATATCGCGATAGGGTGTATTCATACTAAATTCAATCAAAGCATAACGACTGTTATTGAGAGTAGGAATGCGCTTGTTTTCTAATTTTTCTAGAACATCTGGAGTATAGTATATCTCTGCTCCGTAAGCAATGACCAAATCATCTGCCACTTCTTTAGCAATCTCACGAACCTTTAAAAAATTCGTCGCTATTTTTTCTTCTGGAGTCTCAAACATCCCTTTTCGACGATGGGAAGTCGAAACAATCATCCGAACCCCTTGATTATACGCTTCTCTTAAAAGGGCTTTGCTATCTTCTATAGACTTTGGCCCGTCATCTACATCAAAGACAATGTGAGAATGGATATCAATCATATCATCTTCCCTCCATCACATCTTGTATCGCACTTTTAGCAGCTGCTAAACTACTGTCATCGATTTCCATCATATAGAGGTTACTATCTGGCATAGCATAAGAAGGAAGTCCCATTCGGCCTGTACCTTTGAGGTCTTGAGAGTTGACTTTATAACTGCCACCACTCTCCAATTGAGTATTAACCAAATCCATCATCGTTTCGATAGGCATATTTGTTTGAAGGGAATCTTGCAAACCTTGAAGAATATCACTATAATTTTTCAATGCTTCGGTAGAAGTTAATTTCTGTATGATTGCGACGATCACCTTTTGTTGATTACGACCACGGTCACGATCCCCATCAGCTAAAGAATAGCGCTCACGCACAAAACCAAGAGCTTGCTCCGAGTCAAGATGAACGTTCCCTACAGGATAGAACTTCCCATTTGTATGAGCGGTAAACTCTTGATCATTATAGACATCAACTCCACCAAGGAGGTCAATCAATTTCAAGAAAGTTGTGAAGTTCAAGCGAACATAGTAGTTAATATCAACTCCATAAAGATTTTCCAAAGTATGAATAGAGGAGTCTACTCCATAAATACCTGCATGAGTCAATTTATCTTTTTGATTATTCCCTCCGTCTGCAATCGGAACATAGGAATCTCGAGGGGTTGTTGTCAATAGAATTTTTTTTGAATCTTGATTAACAGTCATCAAAATGTTGACATCTGAACGAGAAACTGAACTAATTGGTCCGTAAGTGTCAATACCACTCACATAGACATTGAAGGATTTGTTCTTAGAAACTTTAGGAGCAGCTACTTCTTTGGTGATATTTTTAGTGTAGATTTTCCTAATTTTTGATGCGTAATCAGGGTATTCAGATTCTATAATATTTTCAAAGACGCTATTTAAGACAATCGCTTTTGCTTCACCTGATACCAAACTCTTATAAGCTGCAAGGTATGAGGTGCTTTGTTCAACCGTCAATTCTTTGCTCTGACTAGTTTTGATATCAGCTATCAATTTTTGAATATTATCATTATCAGTATCCGTAGGTCCTGTAACACTATCTAATTGCGTGACATTATGAACGTCACTATCTTTCAGAACAACAACACTCATTGAGTATTCTGAGTAATTTGACGTAGAATTGATATGACTAGTAAAGCCGACAAATTGTTGCAGTGCAAAAAAAGAAACTGAACTCATTAAAATAGCTAGTGTTAAAAAGAAAATTGTAAACTTTTCTGCTTTTCTATAAATGATCAAAAGCAGACTCGCTAAAGCGACCAAAATCACTACAGTTGCCGTTATGACATTCAGGTATCTAAACGCCAATATATTATGTCTAAAAATCAAGAACAGCAAAAAACCACCCAATAATACATAAATGGTTAATAAAGCTATATTAATGCTCCGCTTAACTTTACCCGAACGGGCTCTTTTTGAACGTTTATTCATAGTTTTCCCCTATATGTTGATTATCAGAATTATTATATCACAATCATGAAATAATTTCCATTTATTCCTTTTTTTATCAGCGTTTTCAATACATCTTCTAAATGCACTCCGAAGGAATAATTGTTTTTTTATAACCTGTATAGTATCTATCGCTTCCTATTTTGACATTCTCGTTTCATAGACAGAGGAATACGAATCAAAAATATAACAAACAAGGTCCCTTACGGAACCTCGCTCATCTTTATTTAACATGATTTTCTGCTTCTTTTTGAGCTTTTTCGATTGCTTTTTTGCTTTCTTGCTCCCATTTAGTCTTAGCTTCTTCAAACTGTTTGGTTGTCACAGTATCTTTTTGCAGTTTCATGTACTTGTAGTTATTGCCGTCACCCTTGATGCCGACTAGTGAATAACCTCTTGTAAATGGCGTTACTTTGGTTACAGATGCTGTTCCACCGCTTGACATAGCTGACATAATCAGAGAATTATCAATCATCCAAGCCTGTGCTTCAGCATATTTTTCATAGCGTTTGGCTACATCTTTATTTTCGCTATCTGCATCTTTGAGCATCTTGGTGTAAGTATCAAGACCCAAGCTAGCAATCTTAGCTTTATCCTCTTGAGCATCTAAACCAAAAATCTTGAGGTAGAATCCATCCTCTGCATTGAAAGGATTGAGATAAGTTGACGGATCTTGGTAATCACCTACCCAACCATCAAAGTTCAAATCGTAGTCTCGATCAGCAGGCGTTGGTGCCAAGAAGGCTACGTTATTAAAATCATCTGTTGACAGTTGCTGAACATCAATGACAATGTTATCAGCGCCTAAAACTGACTCAAGGGTCTGCTTAACAGAGTTCATACCTGTCACGGCATTTTTACTTGTTTGATCAACTGCAACATCCAAGTGAATAGGGAAAGTCACACCTTGACTTGCCAATTCTTTTTTAGCTTCCGCAAATTTTGCTTGGGCTTTTTCTTTGTTAAAGTAGGCATCCTGAGCATCTGCCAAGTTAATACCTGACCATTCTGTGCCATAGTTGACCAATTTAGAAGCGACTACTTCTCCAAAGGTCTTGTCTCCCACTTGGACAAATGTTGGAGGCACTAGAGTGTTACGAAGGGTCTTGCTAGCTGCTTCTTCCCCATTTGACTGGGCAGAATAGGCTGTGCGGTCCAAGGCAAAGTTCACCGCTTGACGGAAGTTTTTGTTCAAGACAGCTGTCTCAGTTGATTTCTTCTGCTCATCTGTCGTTTTCGATGTATGGTTGTAAGCCTTACGGTTGACGTTGAAATTGAAGTACCAAGAAGTCTTGTCCTGCAAGCTATAAACGATATTATCCTTATATTTTTCTTTGGTCTTGGCGAAGTTAGAACTATTTGGATAAACCCCAGCGATTGAATAGGCTCCACTTTCAAAGTTACGGATAGTCAATTCTTGGTCTGAACCATCAAAATATGCCAATTTCACGTGTTCAATTGATACTTTGTCATGATCGTAGTAATGCGGATTTTTCACATACTCGATTGATGATTTTGATGTGAAATCTTTTAACAAATAAGGTCCGCTGTAGAGAATACTATCTGGAGATAAAGTCCCAAAATCTTTCCCTTTCGAGTTTAGAAACTCTTCATTTACTGGGAAAAGGATACTGTTGGTTGTTTTTGAATTCCAGTAAGGTTCTGGGCGTGCCAAAGTATACTCAACAGTCTGGTCGTCAATGGCCTTCACCCCAACCTTAGAAAAGTCAGAATCCGCTCCTGTAATATAATCATTCAAGCCCTTGATCGAGTTTTGAATCAAGTCAATGGCCTGTGATTTATTATCCACTGCATACTTAATCCCTGTCACAAAATCTTGTGCCTTGACTGGGGCGTACTCTTCACCATCAGCCGTGAACCATTTGGCATCTTTTCTCAATTTATAGGTATAAGTCAAACCGTCGCTTGAAACAGACCAGTCTTCCGCCAAAGATGGAACTAGGTTCCCGTGATTGTCATTTTCAAGCAAACCATCAACTAGGTTGGTAATGATGGCTGTATTATCAGCGTAGTAGTCTAATAGGTAGTTAAATGTAGTTGGATTTCCACTAAAGGTTGATGAGTAAGTTTTTGTATCTGAACCTGATTGTCCGCAAGCAGCTAAAAGCAAAGCAGCCGCAAAGGTCAGGCCTGCGCTAAGAACACGCTTTTTTGTATTCATCTTCTTTCTCCTTTATGTTAGTTTTTATAACATAAGTTTATTTTACCAAAATAGTGGGAATTTGTAAAGTTAATTGAATTTTGAGAATGAAAGTTTATAAACTTTAGTCATAAAAAAACAAAGGATTTCTGTCTTTCATACAGTCCTCCCTTATTTTTATACGATTTCATTTTTAAATTTTTCTTTAAAAAATATTTATAGTAATTCCACACAGAAAGCATCCCATGGAGCCAAGATTTGTTTTTCAAAAACTTCTTGAGCCACGGTGTTTTCAATCAAGACTGATTTAACATTTCCTTCTACTGTCAAGTCTTGTTCTTCATTAGACAAGTTAGTAACAACTAGGAAACGACGGTCACCGTCCTTACGGATATAGGCAAAGACCTTGTCAGCTGTATTAAGTAATTCAAAGTCAGCTCGTATCAGCCAGCTGTTCTCCTTGCGTATTTGGACGAGTTTTTGATAAGTATAGAAAATTGAATCTGGATTTGCCAGTGCTTCTTGAACGTTGATGGCTTGATAGTTTGGATTGACTGCTAACCACGGTTGACCTGTTGAGAAACCAGCGTTTTTGCTTTCATCCCATTGCATCGGAGTACGGGCATTGTCACGTCCGATTACACGGATACTGTCCATGATTTCTTCCATCGGAACACCTTTTTCAAGAGCTTCACGCGCATAATTGAGAGATTCAATATCTTCTACTTGGTCCAGCGTCTCAAACGGATAGTTGGTCATCCCAATCTCCTCACCTTGATATATATAAGGTGTCCCTCTCATCAAATGAAGTAAAATTGCAAAGGCTTTGGCAGATTTTTCACGATATTCTTGGTCATTTCCCCAGATAGAGACGATACGAGGGAGGTCATGATTGTTCCAGAAGAGCGAATTCCAACCGTCCTCAACTCCTAACTCTGTCTGCCATTTGTTGAAAATCTCTTTTAACTTAGCGATATTTAGCTCTTTTTGATAGTGCCACTTAGGTTGTCCTTCCTGATACTGAAGACAAATATGCTCAAACTGGAAGACCATGGACAATTCTTTCCCCTTTGGATCAGAGTAAAGTTTAGCGATTTCTGGCGTCGCTCCCCAGGTCTCTCCTACTGTCAAGAGATCTTTGTCGCCAAAGGTCTCCTGATTCATTTCCTTGAGATAGGGATGGAGCATAGGGCCGTTATTGACTACTTTCTCATCAGGAATTTTACCAATCATATCAATGACATCCATACGGAAACCGCCAATGCCTTTATCAATCCAGAAGTTCATCATCTCGTAAATTTTCTGGCGAAGTTTTTCATTCTCCCAGTTGAGGTCAGGCTGTTTCTTGCTGAAAAAATGGAGATAGTATTGACCCGACTTTTCATCGTATTTCCAAGCAGACCCACTAAAGATAGAATCTAAATCGTTAGGCTCATCCCGCCAGATATAGTAGTCTCGCTCAGGGCTATCAGGATTTTCACAGGCCTCGACAAACCAAGCATGTTCATCTGAGGTATGATTGACCACCAAGTCCATGATGATACGAATATCACGTTTCTTAGCTTCCGCGATCAGTTGGTCCATGTCCTCCATAGTTCCGAAAATAGCTGCAATCGCTTGATAATCAGCAATATCATAGCCATTATCATCCATAGGACTGTCATAAACAGGAGAAAGCCAAATCGCTGTAATTCCTAACTTGGCTAGATAGTCTAACTTACTGGTAATTCCTGGCAAATCGCCAATTCCATCTCCGTTGCTATCCATAAAGCTCTTAGGATAAACTTGATAGACTACGGCATTGTGCCACCACTTTTCTTGCATCTTCTTACCTCATTATTTTAATAATCTATAGTCTATGATAGCGCTTTTCAGATTTTTATGCAAGCGTTTGCCTAATCTTTTTGATTCCTTTTTTAACTCCATAGTTTCCTAACTTCCAATTTTTTATTATAATAGAGGTCAGAGGTAAAAAAATGAAAAAACAAGCTTTTAGTTCTGAACAATATTTGAATCTACAGCGCGACCACATTTTGGAGCGCATTAACCAATTTGACGGCAAGCTCTACTTGGAGTTTGGTGGCAAAATGTTAGAAGATTTCCACGCTGCTCGCGTGCTTCCTGGTTATGAGCCTGACAACAAAATCAAGCTCTTGCAAGAATTGAAAGAGCAAGTCGAGGTTGTCATTGCCATTAACGCTAGCAACATCGAGCATTCTAAAGCACGTGGCGACTTGGGCATTTCTTATGACCAAGAAGTTCTTCGTTTGATTGATAAATTCAATGAATTAGGGATTTTTGTCGGCTCCGTTGTCATTACACAATACGCTGGCCAACCAGCTGCAGATTCCTTCCGCAACCAACTTGAGAAAAACGGAATTGACTCTTATCTTCATTATCCAATCAAAGGATATCCAACGGATATGGATCACATCATTTCTCCAGAAGGCATGGGAAAAAATGACTACATCAAAACCAGTCGCAACTTGATCGTCGTAACTGCTCCTGGACCTGGTTCTGGAAAATTGGCAACTTGTATGTCAAATATGTACCACGACCAAATCAATGGTATCAAGTCTGGTTACGCTAAATTTGAAACCTTTCCAGTTTGGAATCTTCCCCTTCATCACCCAGTCAATTTGGCCTACGAGGCTGCCACAGCTGACCTTGATGATGTCAACATGATTGACCCCTTCCATCTCCAAACCTACGGAGAAACCACTGTCAACTACAACCGTGATATCGAGATTTTCCCAGTGCTCAAGCGCATGTTAGAACGTATCCTTGGTAAATCTCCATACGCTTCTCCGACAGATATGGGTGTCAACATGGTTGGTTTCGCTATTACAGATGATGAAGCTGCTGTCGAAGCTTCTAAACAAGAAATCATCCGCCGCTACTATCAAACTGTTCTTGATTTTAAAGCCGAAAAAGTTGGCGAAGCAGCTGTCAAGAAAATCGAGTTGCTTATGAATGACCTCGGCATCACACCAGCAGACCGTAAGGTTGCGGTTGCTGCACGCCAAAAAGCTGAAGAAACTGGCGGACCAGCCCTAGCCCTTGAATTGCCAACCGGGGAAATTGTCACTGGTAAGAACTCAGAACTCTTTGGTCCTACAGCCGCTGCTCTTATCAACGCCATCAAGAAATCAGCTAACATTGTTAAAGAAGTAAAACTAATCGAACCTGAAGTTGTTAAGCCAATCCAAGGTCTTAAGATCGATCATCTGGGTAGCCGCAATCCACGCCTTCATTCAAATGAAATCCTGATTGCACTTGCTATCACAGCTACGGAAAATCCTGATGCTGCTCGTGCTATGGAAGAACTTGGCAACCTCAAAGGAAGCGAAGCCCACTCAACCATCATCTTGACAGATGAAGACAAGAATGTCCTTCGTAAACTGGGTATCAATGTAACCTTTGACCCTTACTACCAATACGACCGCTTGTATCGTAAATAAAGATTTCAACCTCTCCACTCTCGGAGAGGTTTTCTCTCTGTCCCAGGAGCCAGCTTTATGTTATAATGATAGGAGAAAACTGAAAGGATTTACCATGTCAAAAGAAGTTATTGTTGAAAGTTTTGAACTTGACCACACCATTGTTAAGGCACCCTATGTTCGCTTGATTGGAGAAGAGACTGGACCAAAAGGAGATATCATTTCTAACTTTGATATCCGCTTGGTTCAACCAAATGAGGACTCTATTCCTACTGCTGGACTTCATACTATTGAGCACCTCTTGGCTAAGCTAATCCGTACTCGCATTGACGGTATGATCGATTGTTCACCATTTGGTTGTCGTACAGGGTTCCATATGATTATGTGGGGACGTCATTCTAGCGCTGAAATTGCAGCTGTCATCAAGGATTCGCTCAAGGAAATCGCTGAAACAACAACTTGGGAAGATGTCCCAGGAACAACTATTGAATCTTGCGGAAACTACAAGGATCACAGCCTCTTTTCTGCTAAGGAATGGGCAAAATTGATTCTCCAACAAGGAATCTCAGACGATGCCTTTGAACGTCATGTCATCTAATAATTAATAATAAAAAAAGAAACCAGCTTTTGAACTGGTTCCTTTTTTTATTTTCTAAATCTTGATTTAGGCTTTTTCACGAATGACCAAAACACCATCTTCCATGTCAGCTTCAAGGTGTTTAGCATCAAGGTTATCCAAGTGGAAGTCTGTGACTTTGTCACGGATTTGTTGTTCAACCACACGACGGAGTGGACGAACACCCATGACTTCATCGTAGCCTTCCTCAGTCATGTATTCTTTAGCAGCTTCGCTCACTGCCAAGTCAATGTCTTTCTTAGAAAGAGTCTTATTGACATCAATCAACATCAAATCAACAATCTTAGAAAGATCTTCCTTGCTCAAATGTGAGAATTCGATAACAGCATTGAAACGGTTGAGGAATTCTGGACGGAAGTAAGGTTTCAAACGATCCATCAATTCTGGTTTATCAGCATCTTCTGTCAAGTTAGCTTCGTAACCAAAGCCTGCGTTTGAAGTTGCGATAATCACCGTATTCTTGAAGTTGACAGTGTTACCTTGACCATCTGTCAAACGACCATCGTCCAAAACTTGAAGGAGAAGGGTGATGACTTGAGGGTCAGCCTTTTCAATTTCGTCGAGAAGGACGATTGAGTATGGATTGCGACGGACGCGTTCTGTCAAGGTATTGTTGTTGTCATCGTAACCAACATAACCTGCAGTTGTACCAATCAATTTAGATACGGCTGTGCGGTCACTGTATTCAGACATATCCAAACGAATGATCGCATCCTTGGTTCCAAACATATCTAGCGCCAATTGCTTAGCAAGCTCTGTCTTACCAACGCCAGTTGGTCCTACAAAGAGGAAGCTTCCGATTGGGCGATTGCCTTCATCAAAACCAGCACGGTTACGACGGATAGCACGAGCTACTGCTTCTACCGCCTTATCTTGACCGATTACCTTATCTTGCAAGCGATGAGCCATATCTTTCAAACGTTCGATATCTGACGCTCCCATTTGTGATACTGGGATACCCGTCATTCGTTCTACAGATTCAGCCACATCGTTGACACTTGCAGTCACTTTCATATCTTCTGTATGGTTTTCGATTTTCTTTTCCAATTCTGCAATGCGTGTTTTATAGTTTAGAGCTGCTTCAAAATCTTCTGCCTCAACTGCTTTTTCTTGCTTGTCTTTTTCTGCCTCAATTTCACGTTCAACAGCATGAACATCTGTTACTGGATGCTGAGCTGCCAAGTGAGCCGCCGTAACATCGACAAGGTCGATAGCCTTATCTGGCAAGCTACGTTGAGGAATGTATTGGACTGAATAATCTACCGCTGCTTTCAAGACTTCGTCTGGCAAGATGACATTGTGATGTTGTTGATAGAGATCACGAATTCCTTGAAGGATTTTATATGTATCCTCTGCTGAAGGAGCATTGACTTTGACTTCATTGAAACGACGAGCAAGAGCCGCATTCTTCAAGATGGTGTTACGGTATTCGTCTTGAGTCGTTGCCCCAATAACGGTCAATTCCCCACGAGATAGGGCTGGCTTAAGAATATCCGCAAGTCCCTTAGAACCACTGTCACCTCCAGTAGATCCAGCACCAAGTATTTGGTGAATTTCATCAAAGAAGAGAATGATATTTCCCGCTTCTTTCACTTCATTGACTAAGTTTTGAACGTTTTCTTCAAAACTACCGCGGTATTGAGTACCAGCTTCAAGTCCAGAAATATCAATGGAAATAATTTCCTTATTCTTAATAGCAGCTGGAACATCACCATTCACAATAGCTTGTGCTAGACCTTCGACAACTGCTGTCTTACCAACACCTGCATCTCCAACCAGAACAGGATTGTTCTTGGTACGGCGTGAAAGAATTTCAGATGTTTCTTGAATTTCCTTGTTTCGTCCGATAACAGGATCCAACTTGCCCTCACGCGCTTCTGCTGTCAAGTTTCGACCCAGTTTAGCAAGGACACCATCTTGTTTCATACCTGAAGCCTGTTGTTTCATTTGTCCATCAGCTTCTGCATTTCCTGGCAATTGACCAGTTGCACGATAGTGAGCAAATTCCTCAGGTGTGACTTCACGTCCATTAATCAAGTAACGGCGATTTTCAGAACTGTATCCTCGCATACCACCCATCAATTGGTTAAACAAATCATCCATGTTGTTAAAATTATTAAAGTTGTTGTTCATATTCTTTACCTCTTTTTATTTACTTAGTTATGATTACTGACATTGACTATCTTTGACTTTTATTTTAAAAAATTTAGACTAGCTAAATCGCTACTCTACGTACTATTTCTGGTTTTTCTTTTTCAAGCAGGAGTAGACTATCTTTACTTCTAAAGATTTCTAGATTAAACATAGACCCCACCTCTTTCTATTTTACTTTAAATAAGTGTTCTAGTAAGGCTTTCATTTACCTTACGTTCATAATATACTACATTAGTCAAAAAAGGTCAAGTAATTTGACTTTAATTGACCAATAAATTTTACAAAAAGAAGAACTAGCTTTTAACTAGTCCTTCTTTGTATTATTTTATATAATCTTAACTCAACGCATCCAAGGCATCATCCATTGAAAGAACTTCGTGGAAGACACGTTGTGTCAATTCAGTTTTTTGTTCTGGAGTGAGGTATTTAGTGTTTACACAATATCCAGAGATACGTACGATAACATCTTCACCTGACATGATTTTTTCGTAAACATCGTTCAAGTCCATAACGTTCAAGTTAACGTGTTGTCCACCGTTTTCGAAGTAACCATCAAGGATTGTTACCAAGTTATCAACTTGTTCGTCACGAGTCTTACCAAGAGCGCGAGGTGAAACTTGAGTTGTCAATGAGATACCATCAGCTGCATAACTAAAGTCAAGGCTAGAAAGTGAGTTCAAGTTTTGCAACCATCCACCTTTAGCTTTGTTAGATGGGTTAGCACCTGGTGAGAAGAATTCAAGTTTAGACAAGTTCACAGAACCATCTTCGTTGAGGTATACACCTTTGTGGACTGGTGAGTTACCAGTTTGTTTAGAGTAAGCAACGTTAGATGTGATAGTCAAAAGTGAAACTGTAGCTTCTGCATCTTTGTAAAGTTTGTGGCTACGTAGACGAGTTGTGTAAGCTTCAATCAACCATTCTGCCAATTCGTTTGAACGAGGATCATCTTCACCCCAACGTGGGTATTCACCGATTGTTTCGTAATCGTAGATATAGCCGTTTTCGTCACGGATTGGTTTAACTGTAGCGTATTTGATAGCTGACAATGTATCAACAGTGTTAGCAAATCCACAGATACCGAATCCCATGTTTGCACGTTGTTTAGTTGGCAAGAAGGCCATTTGAACAGCTTCGTAGTTGTACTTATCAGTCATGTAGTGGATGATGTTCAAAGCATCTACGTAAGTGTCAGTCAACCAGTCAAGAGATTTTTCAAAGTTTTCTTTAACTGATTCGAATTCAAGAACTTCGTCACGAATTGGTTCGATGTCAAATACTTTGTAGTCTTTGTGAACATCGTCGTAACCACCGTTCAAACCAGTAAGAAGCGCTTTCAAAACGTTTACACGAGCACCGAAGTACTGGATGTTGTGGCGTTGTTCTTCATTTTCTGGGTCAAGTGGAGAGACACAGCATGAAATACAGCTCATTTCACCATATCCGTCTTTGGCCATTGTTGTTACACCTTCGTATTGGATAGAAGAGTGTTTGTGGCTCATGTGCATACAGTAGCGACGGAAGTTGTATGGCAATTTGTCAGTCCAAAGAACTGTCAAGTTTGGTTCTGGAGAGTTACCGATGTTGTCAAGAGTGTTCAAGAAACGGTAGTCCATCTTAGTAACACGGTGACGACCGTCGTTACCCATACCAGCCATAGAAGTTGTGATGAATGTTGGGTCACCTGAGTACAATTGGTCGTAAGCTTTTGTACGAGCAAATTTAACTGTACGAAGTTTCATAACGAAATCATCAACAAATTCTTGGATTTCTGATTCAGTAAATGTACCACGAGCAAGGTCACGTTCTGCAAAGATGTCCAATACGATTGGCACACGACCTAGGGATGTAGCAGCACCGTTGATAACACGGCAGACAGACATGAAGGCGATGTTAACCCATTGGATAGCTTCTTTAACGTTCATCGCTGGTTTGCGAACATCAACTCCGTAAAGATCACCCAAGCGAACAACTTGTTGCAATGCTTGGTATTGAAGATTGATTTCTTCACGAAGACGAATTGTTTCTTCATCGATTTCTTCGATTGCATTCCAGTCGTTTACTTTTTCTTGCATCAAGTAGTCAGCACCGTAAAGAGCAAGACGTGCGTAAACACCGATGATACGTCCGCGTGAGTATGCATCTGGAAGACCAGTTACAGTGTGAGCGTGACGAGCGCGACGAATGTTTGAAGTGTAAGCACGGAAGATACCGTCGTTAACTGTTGTTACATATTTAGTGAAGATTTCGTGAACAGCTGGGTCTGGTTCGTATCCATTTTCTTTCAAAGTAGTTTCAGCCATACGGATACCACCTTTTGGCATGAAGTTCAATTTGAAGAGTTCATCGTTTTGGATACCAAAGATAACTTCATTTTCTTTGTCGATAAATCCTGCAGGGATATCAGCAATAGATGTTGGACGAGTGTCCATTGGGAAACGAGTTTCTTCGTAGTGAGCCTTAGTTTCTTCTACAATCTTTTTGATGTGAAGTGAACGTTCTGTTGGTCCTGCAAGGAAGCTTTCGTCTCCATCGTAAGGTGTGTAGTTAGCTTGTACGAAGCGTGATACACTTGCTTTTTCTTTCCAATCTACGCCTTTGAAGCCTTCCCAAGCTTTGTCAAAAATATCTTGTGCTTCAACAACTGTCTTAACAACCATGTTAATGTCCTCTTTTTTCTTTCTAGTAACAGTCATCTGTTACATTCATGAGACAAGTATACCACACAGTAACCGATTTCAACAAGTGGAAAAGGCCTATTTTTACACTTTCTTTTCTAAAACAGTCTATATTTCGCCCTAAACTGTATTATATTTTTGAAAAAAATAAAGCCTTTTTTCTTTTTTTCAGAAAAAAGGGTATAATAAAAGAAAATAAGCTGTAAAAAGGGGGGCCAGGCATGTTGATTTTTCCTTTGTTAAATAATTTGTCAAGAAAGATCATCCATATTGACATGGATGCCTTTTTTGCTGCGGTAGAAATCAGAGATAATCCTAAACTTAGAGGAAAACCTGTCATTATCGGAAGCGACCCTCGGCAAACAGGTGGGCGTGGTGTCGTTTCCACTTGTAGCTATGAGGCGCGAGCTTTTGGTGTCCATTCAGCCATGAGTTCTAAAGAAGCCTACGAACGTTGCCCCCAGGCCGTCTTCATCTCAGGAAATTATGAAAAATATAAAGCTGTGGGCCTCCAGATTCGAGCGATTTTTAAGCGCTATACAGATTTGATTGAACCCATGAGCATCGACGAAGCCTATTTGGATGTAACAGAAAATAAACTCGGCATCAAGTCAGCGGTCAAAATTGCTCGCCTCATTCAAAAAGATATCTGGCAAGAACTGCACCTGACTGCTTCTGCTGGCGTTTCCTACAACAAATTCTTAGCTAAAATGGCCAGTGATTATCAAAAGCCACATGGTCTGACAGTGATTCTACCTAACCAGGCTGAGGACTTTCTCAAACAAATGGATATTTCCAAGTTTCATGGAGTAGGAAAAAAGACGGTGAAAAGACTTCATCAAATGGGTATTTTTACTGGCGCTGACCTACTTGAAGTTCCTGAAGTGACCCTGATAGACCGTTTTGGTAGACTAGGTTATGACCTTTATCGAAAGGCTCGTGGCATCCACAATTCCCCCGTCAAATCCAATCGCATCCGTAAGTCAATCGGGAAGGAGAAAACCTATGGGAAGATTCTCCGTGCTGAGGAAGATATCAAAAAAGAGCTGACTCTCCTATCAGAAAGAGTCGCTCTCAATCTACATCAACAAGAAAAAGTTGGAAAAATTGTCATTTTGAAAATCCGCTACGAGGATTTTTCAACTCTTACTAAACGAAAAAGTCTTGCTCAAAAAACACAGGACGCTAGTCAGATAAACCAAATAGCCCTGCAGCTCTATGAAGAATTAAGCGAGAAAGAAAAAGGTGTCCGCCTATTGGGGATTACCGTGACTGGATTTTAAAACCTTGAAGAGCTGCCCCTTCAAGGTTTTTCTTATACAAATAAACGAACAAAGCTATAAAGCAATAAGATACTACCAAGCACGATGCGGTATTTACCGAAAAGGGTAAAGTCGTGTTTTTTCACATAGCTGGTCAAGAAGCGAATAGCGACCATGCTGACTGCAAAAGCTACTCCCATCGCAACCAAGAGCAAGAACAATTGCCCAAAGTTCAAGAGTTGTCCTGCTTTTACAAATTTGAAAATCTTTAAGGCACTGGCTCCAAACATAACAGGAATTCCAAGATAGAAGGTAAATTCTGTCACAACAGAACGACTAGTTCCATTCAACAAACCACCGACAATCGTTGCCCCAGAACGACTAGTTCCTGGTAAAAGGGCAAGAACTTGGAAAAGACCGATATAGAAGGCTGTCGTATAAGGAAGCTTGTCCAACTCTGTCACACTTGGCTCGATAGCACGCGCTTTATTGCGCTTTTCCAAATAGATAAAGGCAATCCCATAAATAATCAACATAAGAGCAACTGAAACCATGTTATGGAAGTGGGTATCAAACCAATCATCAAACTTAAATACAGCAAGCAAAGGTAAAGTAGCTACAAGAACTTTAGACCACAATTGCCAAGTTCGACGAACTTCCTGCTTGTCTTTACCCGGTTTAAAGGGATTGAGCTTATTAAAGTAAATAACCATGACTGCTAAAATAGCACCAAGCTGAATCACGACATTAAACATGGACATAAAAGCTTCATTCTGATTTTGGTATTGGATAAATTCCTCTGCTAAAATCAAGTGACCTGTACTTGAAATCGGCAGCCATTCCGTAATTCCTTCAACAATACCGAAGAAGATAGATTTTAAAATTTCAATAAGATACATAGATTACTCCTTTTTCTATCTTCCATTATAGCATATTTTTTCAGTCTGTGACAGTTCTCTTTAAAAGGCACCGATACTACCACCGCCTCCACCTCCGGAGAAGCCACCACCAGAACTTCCATTTCCAGAAGATACGGAATAGGTACTTGCTGTGTTTGCGATGCTGGCATAATGGCTCATTTGCGCGCTTGAATGATAAAACATACCGTGCCAGCCATAATCTACATAGAGATTGATATCTGGATTTCCCACTTTAATCTGATGAATCTTCATCAAATGGCTGACCTTGTCCGCATAACCAAATAAGGTCGCATAGACCAAAAGGCGATTCCAGACCACAATACTTTCCAATTCAGCCTGATCCAATCGCGCAATCTCACGTAACATATTTTCAAAACTGGTCCAGAGATAGTAGACTTCTGCCCCTGCTTCATTCAGGACACCATCACGATTATCTAGCCGAAGCTTCCAATAATAGAAAACAGCCAAAACCAAACCTAGAAAACCAAGTATTGGCAAGGGGAGGTATAAATAAGCATGAGCATCCAAACTGTACAAGAACAAACCAAATCCGATAAATAGGGGCAAGATAGTCAAGACACCCATACCTACTTGCAAGGCCTTTTCCAAACCAGTTAAAGGACGGTAGTAATCCGGAAGCCCCCAGAAGGTAACTCTATTTCTCACTCCTTCTTGCATCTCTTTCAATACTTCTTCAAAAGAAGATTTGAGCTGACGCCCCTTTGCTTGAATCCGTTTTTCATCAGAGACTTTTGCTCTACGATAAAGACTATCAGATACCTTGTAATCCGCAAACAAATTGGAAAGAGTTTCTTCTTTTTTGCCTGAAAAAGCCAGATTTAGGCAGTCTTTCTCAAAACTTGACAAACCATCTTCTTTTACCAGCCTCAAGCCAACTGCATCTCCTTCTGAAATGATAGAGACATTTCCACGATCTATCACATCTAACAAGGTAGCTTGAATAAGTTGGTCAAAGGTAAATTTACCTGCTCCTTTTGTTAGAGGACTCACTTCCTCCAAGGAGGTCGAGTAGACAGCTTCTGATAAAACCATAGGTTCTAATTCCATTGGTGGTTCATAGAGACGATGATTTTTTGCATATTTGACTGAAGGAGTGGCCTTTCTTCTATAGATGAAATAGAAGCAGACACTCAATAACAAGGAGATGGAAAGTATGGAAGGAAAGACCCACGTAACAAGTTGTTTACTCTGCTCCTTTTCTTTAACAATCGAGTCTTCTATCTTATTAAACTCTTCTAAACGATTCCCTTTCAATCCCTGATCCCTAGCGCTAGCAAAATCGGTCCGAGGCCAATAGGCATGCAATTCAACTCCACGCTTAGCCGGAAGATTGTCTAAACGGATAGTATAATCAAGGTTACTCTTTTCAACCGTTCCCTCTCTAAAGAGTTTCCCTGTATGGAAAAAGAGTTTTTCAGCTCCCTTGTCCCCCCTTACATGAAATTCAAACTTGCCAATAGTTCCTGAACTATCTGTCAGAGGTTGCCAATTTAATTCAGCGATGTCATCATATAGAAAAAGCAAATTTTTTAAATTCCATGTGAGGTCAACTTCAACTATGTCACCCTCCTGACCTGAATTGTAGACTTTCACAGTATAACCATTCGCTTCTTCTGTCACTTCGCTAGTAACATCTGTCAGTTCAGCACCGTTTTTCGCGGCCTGAACCTTTGGATGAGGGTCAATGTCAAACCCGCTAGGCATCTTACCAGCACGTCCAAGTCCTACGATTTGTCCCTTAAAGTCCTCCTCAAACTGATAAACTATCTTCTGTCTAAATTCTGCTGTATTGTCTGCATGAATATACAAATCCCCTTGATAAGAGTTTATCTTGAAATCAATGGCAAAAACAGAGAATGGCAAAAGGCAAAACAAGCCTAACACCAGTAAGAAAAAAGTTTTTTTCATCAACTAAGCCCCCTTTTTATCTTTGCTATCATTATATCATTTTTTCACAAGTAAGGGCTTACCTATATTGAAAAATAGAGTTTTTTTCGATAAAATAGGAGACAGTTATTTTTTAATAGATTAGAAATAGGAGAAATCATGAGAAAAATATACTTATCTATTTTCACAAGTCTCTTGCTGATGCTGGGACTTGTCAATGTTGCCCAAGCCGATGAATATTTACGCATCGGGATGGAAGCAGCATATGCTCCCTTTAACTGGACTCAGGACGATGATAGCAATGGAGCTGTCAAAATCGATGGGACTAACCAGTATGCTAACGGATACGATGTTCAAATCGCCAAGAAAATCGCTAAGGACTTAGGTAAAGAACCTTTGGTTGTTAAAACAAAGTGGGAAGGTCTAGTCCCTGCCCTTACTTCTGGTAAGATTGACATGATTATCGCAGGTATGAGTCCTACTGCCGAGCGTAAACAAGAAATTGCCTTTTCAAGCAGTTACTACACTAGCGAACCAGTTTTGCTTGTCAAAAAAGATTCTGCCTACGCAAGTGCTAAATCTTTGGATGACTTTAATGGTGCGAAAATCACTTCTCAACAAGGTGTCTACCTCTACGACTTGATTACACAAATCCCGGGTGCTAAAAAAGAAACAGCCATGGGAGACTTCGCTCAAATGCGCCAAGCTCTTGAGGCTGGTGTCATCGATGCCTATGTTTCTGAACGCCCAGAAGCACTGACTGCTGAAGCTGCTAACTCTAAGTTCAAGATGGTTCAAGTAGAACCAGGTTTCAAAACGGGGGAAGAAGATACAGCTATCGCCATTGGACTCCGTAAAGATGACAACCGTATTAGCCAAATCAATGCCAGCATTGAAACCATTTCAAAAGACGACCAAGTTGCCTTGATGGATCGTATGATTAAGGAACAACCTGCCGAAGCTACAACAACTGAAGAGACTAGCAGTAGTTTCTTTAGCCAAGTCGCTAAAATTCTTTCTGAAAACTGGCAACAACTTTTGCGTGGTGCTGGTGTCACTCTTTTAATCTCTATTGTCGGCACCATCACAGGTCTCATTATTGGCCTTGCCATTGGTGTCTTCCGTACTGCTCCTCTATCTGAGAATAAAGCCATTTATGGTCTACAAAAACTAGTCGGCTGGATCCTCAATGTCTACATTGAAATTTTCCGTGGTACACCAATGATTGTTCAATCGATGGTTATCTACTATGGAACTGCCCAAGCTTTCGGTATCAACCTTGACCGTACACTAGCTGCTATCTTCATCGTTTCGATCAACACCGGTGCCTACATGACTGAAATCGTCCGTGGTGGTATCCTAGCAGTTGACAAGGGACAATTTGAAGCCGCTACTGCTCTTGGTATGACTCATAACCAAACCATGCGTAAGATTGTCCTACCTCAAGTAGTCCGTAACATCCTGCCAGCAACTGGTAATGAATTTGTCATCAATATCAAAGATACATCTGTATTGAACGTTATCTCTGTTGTTGAACTTTATTTCTCAGGAAATACCGTGGCGACGCAAACCTATCAATACTTCCAGACATTTACAATCATCGCAGTGATTTACTTTGTCCTCACCTTCACCGTAACACGTATCCTACGCTTCATCGAGCGCCGAATGGACATGGATACCTATACTACAGGTGCTAACCAAATGCAAACGGAGGATTTGAAATAATGACACAAGCAATCCTTGAAATTAAACACCTCAAAAAATCCTATGGACAAAACGAAGTGCTAAAAGATATTTCTCTCACTGTCCACAAGGGAGAGGTCATCTCTATCATCGGAAGCTCTGGAAGCGGGAAATCAACCTTCCTACGCTCCATTAACCTACTTGAAACACCAACTGATGGTCAAATCCTTTATCATGGACAAAACGTCCTCGAAAAAGGCTATGACCTCACGCAATACCGTGAAAAGTTGGGAATGGTTTTCCAATCCTTTAACCTCTTTGAAAATCTCAACGTGCTTGAAAATACAATCGTCGCTCAGACAACTGTCCTTAAACGCGAACGTGCAGAAGCTGAAAAGATTGCCAAAGAAAACTTGGAAAAGGTCGGCATGGGAGAACGCTATTGGCAAGCCAAGCCAAAACAACTCTCAGGTGGTCAAAAACAACGTGTGGCCATCGCTCGTGCCCTTTCAATGAATCCTGACGCTATTCTCTTTGATGAACCAACATCAGCTCTCGATCCAGAAATGGTTGGAGAAGTCCTCAAAATCATGCAGGATTTAGCTCAGGAAGGCTTGACTATGATTGTTGTAACCCACGAGATGGAATTTGCCCGTGATGTCTCTCACCGTGTTATCTTTATGGATAAGGGCGTGATTGCTGAAGAAGGCAAACCAGAAGACCTCTTCACCAATCCTAAAGAAGAGCGTACAAAAGAATTCCTTCAACGTTATCTCAAATAAAAAGAAAAGGCTGCATCAACCGTGCAGTCTTTTTACTAACCAAAAAATGAAAAGGCAGACCCTATTCAAGAATCCACCATTATCCAAAGATTAATCTTCAAATTTTTCATGATTTTTATCATAGAAATCAATTAAACCTAGAGCCGTTTCAAACGAAATATTTTTAACTTTTGCACGACCCTGCGCTAGAGCAATGATAGACATTTCACGCGCATTCGTTTCTTTAGAGATACGGTAGCCTGTGATCTTCTTATCACGAACCCAGCCAACAACTGATTCTACTTTTTCAAAGTTTGACTTAGCCATGTCCTTCTCCTATTTTCTTCTTTACGATATTTAATTGTATACGTTTTTATGTGTTTTGTCAATAAAAAAACATATATTCAATAAAATTAATGATTTATTTTTCTGTTACTATCTTATTAAAGCCGATAATATATAGGTTTTTACTTACTATAAACCATTAGTAAATACCTTTAAAATAATTGTATTATTAACTCTTTTGTTTGTAAAAATATTCATAATTTACAAATGCCAGTTCGGGATAGGTTAGACAGGTTTTATCTTCAACTTTATTCTATTTATCCAACTTTAAAACAATATTTCTAATAGTGAAAGACTTTCTCTCCACACTATTACTAACTATTATTTCTCTTCTCCTTCTTTGATATTCTTCCTGCCTTTATAAGCACTTTTCACTTGATCAACTGGTACTATTTATTTACTTTATCAATATTCCTTTTTATTTCTTCAAACCTATAAAAAGATGAGTCGTTAGGAGACAATAGTATCCTATCTTCTAACATTTTCCACTGTTTTTATCTTCTTAGTATCTTATCACTCTTCTCAGTTAACTCAGTATAAGGTTTCTCATTAGTATTGATTATTTTTTCTAATTCCTATTATATTTAACCAAATTTCAGATTAGACATATATAAAATAGTGGATTCTAAAAATACTCCTTATATATAACAAGTAATTTTACTCTCTTACTATAAACTGAATCAAAAAATAATAGGTACTATAATGACTTGTGATAGAAATAGCGTAATCGATTTCCTAAGTCCATAGGAATCGCCCCCTTTCTTCACCCTCATTATAGCACCTATACATCAGTTGTGCAAATAATATGATATTTTTTTATTAGTCCTCAGACAAGCATATTATAGAGCGTTTCATTACCATTTAAGTTAATATAAGATGGATCAAAACCTTCCATTCGACGAATCAAGCCTGCATAATCATGCTTATCTGCCAAGGCAATCCCAATTAATACTGGTCCTGTCCCCTTGCTAGCTCGCTTAATATACTCAAAACGTGTGATATCATCATTTGGCCCCAAGATATCATTTACAAACTCACGCAAAGCCCCCGGACGCTGTGGAAAATTAACCACAAAGTAATGCTTGATCCCATCATAAATCAAGGCACGCTCTTCCATTTCCGGCATACGGTTGATATCATTATTTCCTCCAGAAATGATACAACAAATGGTTTTCCCCTTGATATATTCAGCCAAAACCTCTAAAGAAGCGATACTAGCCGCTCCAGCAGGTTCTGCGACAATCCCTTGCTTAGAGTAAAGGTCAATCAATGTTTCAGAAATCAGTCCCTCATCGACACCTACTAAGTTTTGAACATGTTGACGAGTTGCTTCATAGGTCAATTGACCTACCTTTTGTACAGCAATCCCATCCGCAAATTTGTCAATTTCTTTGAGTTTAACAGGTCCACCAGCTTCAAAGGCAGCTTTCATAGAACGTGCCCCATTAGCCTCTACTCCGATAACTTCAATTTCTGGACTTGTTTCCTTGATATAGGTAGAAACCCCAGCAATGAGACCACCCCCGCCAACAGGGACCAAAACAGCATCAAAATCAATCGATTCTTTTCGAGCTTCTTCTAAAATCTCATAAGCAACGGTTCCTTGGCCTGCTTGAACATGGGCATCATCAAAGGGATCAATAAAGGTACGATTTTCAGAGACTGTAAATTCTTGGGCTGCTTTGGCTGAAGCATCAAAGGTATCCCCAACTAGTTTAATGGTTACAAAATCCCCACCAAAAAAGCGAACTTGACCAATCTTTTGTTGCGGAGTAGTAATTGGCATAAAAATAGTAGCAGGAATTTTCATCTCATTACAAGTATAGGCAACTCCCTGCGCATGATTCCCCGCAGAAGCGCAGACTACCCCACGCTCACGTTCTTCCTTGCTGAGCTGGGAAATGGCATAATAGGCACCACGAATTTTAAAAGAGCGAACACGTTGAGCATTTTCCTTTTTCAAATAAATCTTAGCACCATACTTCTCCGATAAATAATGGTCATAATCAAGCGGTGTATTAACGACCACACCATTCAAGACCTTATGAGCCTTGATGATATCTTTTGAACTTAACATCTTTTTCTCCTAGACTATTTCATACTTATCTCAATCCATCCTCTTAAAAGAAAGCTGAATTGATTATAAAAGCGAGTTAGTCCCCCAACTCGCCTTCACCTTAATTTCTATCAATTAGTTATAGATTTTGAATGCATCATCGTCATTTTTACCAACGAAAGGCATTGCTTTACGCAATTCTGCACCAACTTTTTCAATTTCAAGGTTAGCTGCTTGTTCACGGTAAGCAGTCAATTTTGGACGTCCAGCTTTATAGTCATTTACAAAGTCGTTTGCAAATTTACCATTTTGGATGTCTGCCAAGACAGCTTTCATGTTTTCTTTAACCTGCTCAGTAATCACACGTGGACCTGATACATAGTCACCGTACTCAGCAGTGTTTGAAATAGATTGACGCATTTTCTTGAATCCACCTTCGTAGATCAAGTCAACAATCAATTTCATTTCGTGAAGAACTTCAAAGTAAGCCAATTCTGGAGCGTAACCTGCTTCTGTCAAGACTTCGAAACCTGCTTCGATAAGGGCAGTCAAACCACCACAAAGTACAGCTTGTTCACCAAACAAATCTTCTTCAGTTTCTTCTTTGTATGTTGTTTCAAGAAGACCTACACGAGCTGCTCCAACACCTTTACACCAGTCCATAGCAATGTTTTTCGCATTTCCTGTTGCATCTTGATATACTGCGTAAAGAGCTGGAACACCAAATCCTTCTTCATAAGTACGACGTACCAAGTGTCCTGGTCCTTTAGGAGCACACATGAAAACATCTACATCTGCAGGAACTTTGATAAATTCAAAGTGGATGTTGAAACCATGAGCAAATCCAACTGCGTTTCCAGCTTCCAAGTTTGGAGCGATTTCTGCTTCGTACAATTCTTGTTGGATTTCGTCTGGTGCCAAAATCATGATAACATCAGCCAATTTAGTAGCTTCTGCTACTGTGTAAGTGTCAAATCCGTCTTCTTTTGCTTTGTCAAAAGATTTACCTGGACGTACACCGATGATAACATCGCGACCTGAATCACGCAAGTTTTGAGCATGCGCATGTCCTTGTGAACCATAACCGATAACGGCAATTTTTTTACCGTCAAGTGCTGCTACTTTAACATCTTTTTCATATTCCATTTGAACTGCCATAGTTTTTCTCTCTTTTCTATTATTTATTGCCTTTTAGGCTGGTTTAACAAATTTAAGTTGGATTTTTATACTCAATGAAAATCAAAGAGCAAACTAGGAAGCTAGCCGCAGGTTGTACTTGAGTACGGTAAGGCGACGCTGACGTGGTTTGAAGAGATTTTCGAAGAGTATTAATCGCGGGTAAATCCAGTTGCACCCGTTCTAGCGATATTGCGAATACCGTATGGTCGAATGACTCGCAATAGAGCTTCACTCTTTTCAGCATTTCCTGTCATCTGAATGGTAATCGAGCTTGGCGCTACGTCTACCACCGTTGCACGGAAAGGTTGAATAATCGCTAGAATCTCAGCTCGCTTCTCAGCTGGCGCTGACATCTTAACCAAAATCACCTCGCGCTCCAAATGAGGCTTGTCTGTAATATCTCGAATGCGAATCACATCAATCTGACGATTAAGTTGCTTAATGATTTGCTCCACTTCATCATGTGAAGCTACATCAATAATAATGGTAATACGCGATACATTCGGATCTTCTGTTGCTCCAACAGAGATACTTTCGATATTAACCTGACGACGAGACAGAACACCAGTAAAGCGATTGAGGACTCCTGAACGATTTTGTAGTTTTGCCGTTAACATTCTACGCATGGAACTTCACCCCCAACATCTCATGATTACTCTTACCAGCTGGTACCATCGGTAACACCTGTTCCTTACGAGAAATATCTACCTCGATTAGCATAGGAACATCCTCAGTGATGACTTCAAGGTCTTGAGTCAAGGTCTCAGGATCATCAAACTTATAGTTTTTAATGCCATAAGCTTGCGCCATCAATTGGAAATCAGGAAGGGTATCAAAGACTGACTCAGATGTTCTACCTTCATAGAAGGATTCCTGCCACTGACGAACCATTCCAAGTGAGTGGTTGTTCAGCATAACCACCTTGATTGGTACCTTGTAAATGTTCAAAATAGCCAATTCCTGGTTAGTCATTTGGAAACCACCATCCCCAACAAACAAGACTACTTCCTTATCCGGGTTAGCAATTTTAGCACCGATTGCTGCTGGAATTCCGAATCCCATGGTTCCCAAACCTCCTGAGGTCACTAACTGACGTTCATTTTGGTATGGATAATACTGGGCTGTCCACATTTGGTGTTGACCAACGTCTGTTACCACAATGGCATCTCCATTCGTCAGTTCACCAATTCGTTCAATAACAGCTTGCGGTTGGACCACACGCTCTTTCTTGTCATAAGAACGAACACGGTTCTTGTCTTTAGTAACTTTCTCAATCCATTTTTCAGTATTGTTATGAACTGTCGGTTCAGCCAGCAACATTTGCAAGGCTTTCTTAGCATCTCCAACTACAGGAATATCTGCACTGATAATCTTACCAATCTCGGCTGGGTCAATATCAATGTGAGCAACCTTAGCATTCTTAGCAAAGGTCTTAGGATTCCCCGTCAAGCGGTCATCGAAACGACAACCAATACTAATCATAAAATCAGCTTCTGTCATGGCAATATTAGCTGCGAATGACCCATGCATGCCTCCCATTCCAAGGAAGAGTGGATGACTCGTTGCAATCGTTCCTTGTCCCAAAAGACTGGTTACTACTGGAATTTGATAGCGTTCTGCAAATTCATTTAGTTCTGCCGCAGCTTCAGCATAACTAATTCCACCACCAGCTAGCAAGACTGGCTTTTTAGCCTTGGATAATTGCTTCAAGATTTTCTTAATTTGCATATCATTTGGCTCAAGAGTTGGTTGATAGCTTGGTAGCTTCACTTCTGGTGAATAAATGAAGTCTGTTTCCAAAGCAGATACATCTTTTGGTAGGTCAATAACGACTGGGCCTGGTCGACCTGTAGTTGCAATATGAACAGCTTCCGTAATGATACGCGGAATATCAGCTGTCTCACGAACTTGGTAATTGTACTTAGTGATTGGCATGGTAATTCCCACGATGTCTGCCTCCTGAAAGGCATCCTTCCCAATTCCAGCTCGCGCCACCTGACCTGTAAAGACCAAAAGGGGAACGCTATCGCTCATAGCATCCGCAATTCCTGTAATGGCATTTGTTGCTCCTGGTCCGCTAGTGACGACAGCAACACCCAACTTTCCAGTTGATTTGGCATAACCTTCAGCTTCATGCAAACAACCTTGCTCATGGCGTCCTAGAATGTGGCGAATGCCTTTAAAATTATATATCGCATCATAAAAAGGCAAGACCGCACCACCAGGATAACCAAAGATGGTATCAATTCCTAAATCACGAAGTGTTTCCAAAACTAGGTCCGACCCCGTCTTAGGAGATTCTAAACTGATTTTCTCCATTGTTCCCCTTTCTCTTCACTTAAAAATAACTTGTTACTATCATACCATTTTTTCAAAATTTTTCAAGAGAAAAGAAGAAATTTTCTGAATTTTCTATTTTAACGTTTATTTATGAATATTATCCTTTTTTTATAATCTTTTAAAAGATATTTTATATTCTTTTCAACTTATTTCTATTTATAATTATATATTTCTTCCGCAAATTTCTTTAACTCATTTTTATATGAAATTTTTTTAAGTGCACTACACGTTTGCAGAGTTAATGAAATTTATCATAACTATACAAAAAAGGAAGCCATTAAGTGACTTCCTTCTAGAGCGAGGACTGATTAGTCTTCACCTTTGTTTTTCTTAATGATTTCTTCTTGTACTGACTTAGGTACATCTTCATAGTGGTCAAATACCATCATGAATGTACCACGTCCTTGAGATGCAGAACGAAGAACTGTTGCGTAACCGAACATTTCAGCAAGTGGAACGTAAGCACGAACGATTTGGCTGTTACCATGTGCTTCCATACCATCTACACGTCCACGACGAGCAGTTACGTGACCCATAACATCACCAAGGTTTTCTTCTGGAACAGTGATTGTTACAAGCATCATTGGCTCAAGGATAGCTGGTTGTGCTGATTTAGCAGCTTCTTTAAGAGCAAGTGAAGCCGCGATCTTGAAGGCAGTTTCAGATGAGTCGACATCGTGGTATGAACCATCGTAAAGCTTAGCTTTAACGTCAACCATTGGGTAACCTGCAAGAACACCGTTAGCCATAGACTCTACCAAACCTTTTTCAACCGCTGGGATAAATTCACGAGGAACCACACCACCGACGATTGCGTTTTCAAATTCGAATCCTTTACCTTCTTCGTTTGGAGTAAATTCAATCCATACATCACCGAATTGACCTTTACCACCAGACTGACGTTTGAAGAATCCACGTGCTTGAGTAGAAGCGCGGAATGTTTCACGGTAAGATACTTGAGGAGCACCTACGTTCGCTTCAACTTTGAACTCACGACGCATACGGTCAACAAGGACGTCAAGGTGAAGCTCACCCATACCAGAGATAACTGTTTCACCAGTTTCAACGTTTGTTTCAACGCGGAATGTTGGATCTTCTTCAGCCAATTTTTGAAGGGCAATACCCATCTTATCTTGGTCAGCTTTAGATTTTGGCTCAACCATCAATTGGATAACTGGTTCTGGAACGTTGATTGATTCAAGGATGATTTTAGCTTTTTCATCTGTCAATGAGTCACCAGTTGTAGTATCTTTCAAACCAACGGCAGCAGCGATATCACCTGAGTAAACAGTGTCAATTTCTTGACGGCTGTTAGCGTGCATTTGAAGGATACGTCCGATACGTTCACGTTTACCTTTAGAAGTGTTCAATACGTATGAACCTGATTGAAGAACACCTGAGTAAACACGGAAGAATGTCAAACGACCTACGAATGGGTCAGTCATGATCTTGAAGGCAAGAGCTGCAAATGGCTCTTCGTCAGATGCTGGACGAGTTTCTTCTTCGTCTGTATCTGGGTTAATACCTTTGATCGCTGGGATATCAAGTGGGCTTGGAAGGTAGTCGATAACCGCATCAAGCATCAATTGAACACCTTTGTTCTTGAAGGCAGAACCACACAATACTGGGAAGAATTCAACGTTGATAGTCGCTTTACGGATACCAGCTTTCAATTCTTCGTTAGTGATTTCTTCACCTTCGAGGTATTTCATCATCAATTCTTCGTCAGTTTCAGCAACTGCTTCAATCAATTTTTCACGGTATTCTTGAGCTTGGTCAAGGTATTCAGCTGGAATATCTTCTTCAAGGATATCTGTACCAAGGTCGTTAGTATAGATTTCAGCTTTCATCTTAATCAAGTCGATGATACCACGGAAGTCATCTTCAGAACCGATTGGCAATTGAATTGGGTGTGCATTTGCTTGAAGACGATCGTGAAGTGTGCTTACTGAGTAAAGGAAGTCAGCACCGATTTTGTCCATTTTGTTAGCAAATACGATACGTGGAACTCCATACTCAGTTGCTTGACGCCAAACTGTTTCAGTTTGAGGCTCAACACCTGATTGTGAGTCAAGAACGGTAACCGCACCATCCAATACACGAAGAGAACGTTGTACTTCGATTGTGAAGTCCACGTGTCCTGGTGTGTCGATAATGTTTACGCGGTGGTTGTTCCATTGAGCTGTTGTCGCAGCAGATGTGATAGTGATACCACGCTCTTGCTCTTGCTCCATCCAGTCCATTTGTGACGCACCTTCGTGAGTTTCACCGATTTTGTGGATTTTACCAGTGTAGTAAAGAATACGCTCAGTAGTTGTTGTTTTACCAGCATCGACGTGAGCCATGATACCGATATTACGAGTTTTTTCAAGTGAAAATTCGCGTGCCATGAGGTTTGTTTCTCCTATTTATTTTTGATTTCTATTCTATTATAACACGATTTTAATAAAAACGGATAGGCAGGACCTACCCGTTCTCAATGTTTTCATGCTATTGTTGGTTTCAACTTGTAGATTTACAAGTTGAATTGAACTCGGGCTAAAGTTAGTTAGCCGATTTGAGCTGGAACGGGATGCTGTGTGAAAAAGATAAACTTCCTTGTATTCATCGAATACTGCGTCAGTTTCCTATTTTCACCTTGCATCCTTACCGTTCCTAGCATCATGATATAGTTGAGCTCAAGCTAAAAGTCTGGAGAAAAAGATGAATCTCATTGGTTGCAATCGCAACCTGCTTTGATTCCCTATTTTTTCTGGGACTTTCTTAACGCTTTCGCATCCTATCTTACCAACGGAAGTGTGCGAATGCACGGTTAGCTTCAGCCATACGGTGAGTGTCTTCACGTTTCTTAACAGCTGCACCAGTGTTGTTAGCAGCATCCAAGATTTCTTTTGCAAGACGGTCTTGCATTGTGTGTTCACCACGAAGACGAGCGATTGTTACCAACCAACGAAGTCCAAGTGTTGTACGACGTTCTGGACGAACTTCAACTGGGACTTGGTAGTTAGAACCACCAACACGACGTGCACGTACTTCAAGTACAGGCATGATGTTTTCCATAGCTGTTTCAAATACTTCAAGTGCATCGTTACCAGTAGCTTCTTTGATTTGCTCAAAGGCACCGTAAACGATTGAAGCAGCTGTACCACGTTTACCGTCAAGCATAACGCGGTTGATAAGACGAGTAACTAGTTGTGAATTGTAAAGCGGATCTGGCAATACGTCACGTTTTGGAGCTCTATTTTTACGACTCATTTCTCTTTATCCCCTTTCCTTATGCTTTTGGACGTTTAGTACCGTATTTAGAACGGCCTTGTTTACGATCGTTAACACCTGCAGTATCAAGTGCACCACGGACGATATGGTAACGTACCCCTGGAAGGTCTTTTACACGTCCACCACGAAGAAGAACCACGCTGTGTTCTTGCAAGTTATGTCCGATACCTGGGATGTAGGCAGTAACTTCGATAAGGTTGCTCAAACGTACACGAGCGAATTTACGAAGGGCTGAGTTAGGTTTTTTAGGTGTCATTGTTCCAACACGAGTTGCAACACCACGTTTTTGTGGTGAAGAAACGTTTGTTTGAACTTTTTTATGACTGTTGTAACCAACGTTCAAAGCTGGTGATTTAGATTTTTCTACTTTTGATTTACGCGGTTTGCGAACCAATTGGTTAATTGTAGGCATCTACATTCTCCTGTGTTTTTTTATTTTTGGTGATGATACACTTGGTGACAGCTATCATCTGTGTGTACTTTTGCAACATTTGTCAGCACGTCCCTGTACACTCTTGAGAGACCAAAAGTAAAAAGTACCGTCTATTATTGTAACAAAATTTTCCATTGGTTGTCAAGATATTTTTCTTTTTTGTATGCGGTAGAATTTTTTAGAACGCCTAAATTCATACATTTTTTAGGAGAACATCACCGAGTTTTAAAAAAAGACTGAACAAATTTCTTGCTCAGTCTTGACATTGATACACTTATCAGGTATCATTAATTAAAGACTGAGTAAGAAGGTCGGTTTCTTACTCGGTAAGGCGAGAAGTGTTAGCGCACTTTTCGTCTTTTTTTATTCGATTAATTTAATTAAATTATAACACATTTTTACACACCGTGCAAGCATTTTATGTTTGATTGTAGCACAAAAAGACCTTTTTTACAAAGGTTATTGTTATATAATTTTTTATATACTTTATTATATACTTCTATTGTTTTCGGAAGTAGGATAATCTTTTACTATCAGGGTAACATTGATATCTAGATGTATTTTCTTTGTCAGTTTTACTCATTCTCTTTTTAATGGTATAAGCAGAAACTTCCTCTAAAGAAATAAATTTTTCATAATCCTCTCTCCAGGTGCCGAAGAATAGTTCTCTCAAGGATTCCTCATAATTCAAAACAATTATCCGACTCATCGTTTCAGCTCCAGCAAGAGTCCAATACATTCCTCTTTTTTTCATTCTATAAGTGACCTTACGATGCTGACTCTCCATTATCCCGATTCCTGCATGACTGAATCCTCTCTGTTCGGCTGGTTTGGTATATTGGAAATTTCTCAATATTTTACTCTTGAACTTCTCAAACAACTCTTGTTCTTCTTCTGTATCGATGTAACTTTCGGTCGTATCTAAGACAGTTCTCATTAACTGCTTATCATGTTGCTTAATCGCCTGGAAAGCTCTCTCTAACAGATCCTCAGAGTAAAATTTTAGATAATTCTTCAACTCCTTATTTACATGATACTCATCCCAGAAATGTTCGTGGCGTTTAATTCGCAGAACCTTCGCAATCTCTTTGAAAACATAGGGTGTATATCCATGACCTCCATCAGAGTTCGTAATCAATAAAGTCTGATTCGTAATTTCGTAATTATTGAACAGATAATCGATCACCTGCTCCCTCACTAAGCGATTGTCAAGGCCAATAAATTCTTTTTTGTCCTGGAGTTCAAATCGATTGCTGCCAACTTTTTGGCTTCCTGTATGGACTACAAAATGGGATAAATCATAATGTTTATTATCCTTCTGTATGTCACGTGCTTTAACCATCACACCATCACCCTCAATATAAATAACCTGCGCTTTTCTTTTGCTAACTTCTTTATTCTCTTCATAATATCGATAGCCTTCTCTTTCCTCCAATAACTTCTCACAAATTTTTACAGCTTTTACTACAATTGGCTTTGTGATAGAGATGTGATAAGTCAATTGGATCACCTGAGTTACTTTATCATAGGGCATTAAAGTAGATAATTTAGCCACCTGATACATAAATTCCCAAGAGAAGCGGACGTTCTTCTGAAGCCCTAACTTTTCATCTACTGGAATGACCCAATGATCTCCCTTTTTCCAACGTCTTCTTCTGAAAGTAAACTCACCAAATGTGAAGGCAACGGTTCGCTCCATTGAATGAATACAGGTATAGCCCTTTGCTTTCATGACTGGAATCATCTCCTCATCATACCTAGAAACAAAGTTATAAAATTCTTTTGCATTTTGAAACAGCAATTGATTTTTTAGTTCTCTCTCATCAAAGAAAGCCATTCAGAATCCTCCCTTATTAAAATTACGCTTATTTTAATAAATTTTGGCCTGAATGTTCAAATAATCCTTTGTTCTGACAAAAAAAGAGCCTATCTTTTCAGATAAACTCTTATTTGTCATACCAGGGTTTCTCTTTCTTGCTAAAATAGGATTTGCTCATTTCAATAGTAGCTATCCCCATAGGTATCAAAATAATACTCCATAAAACCGTCACAATTCCATCTGCAATAAAGGAAAAACCACCTGTAAAGTGAAGTCCCAAATACAGTAATAATACAACTGGGAAGAAAGCTGGAGCGAATTTTAAAACAGCCAACCCTAAAACGACTATAAACACCATACTAAGACCAAACGTCTTATAGAATATATAGATAGCTATAGCTCCGATAAAAATAAAGAATAGCTGAACAAGTCTTTTAATGTCAATGAAAATCATTGTAGATTCCTCCTACTTCATCAGTAATATTTTAAAATTTATTGTCTCCTTATATGTGGAGGCTAAATAGTTTTTGATAAGCAATCCTATCCCAATCATGTTCCAGGTAGAAAAAACTTACAAGTGAGTACAATTTTGAAATACTTTCCCGAGATAACCCTTTCTTTTTCCAAAAACGATTATTTCTCCAGTTTTTTATAAAGCTACTCTTCGATTTTAACTTTTCAATTTTCGCCAAGTGGGAATTTCTAACCGTCTTATAAAATGGATCATAAAAACCATATCTACTTTTGAATAGTCTGTTTCTCTCATTGGCTTCATTTAATCTAAACCAACTTTCATGAAGTGATTTTATAATATAGTCTTCGTCCGACAATAAAGAATGAACCTGTAATGCAATATCTTCAGAGATATTAAGAACATCCGCTAAATTTGAGATGAATCTGATTTGAGATGTCTTATACAAAAATCTAAGTTCATAATCAGAATGAACATAATGAATGAGGTTATACAGATTTACTTCAAGACTTACTTCAAGATTATTGAAATCCTTTGGCAAATCATTAACAAGAATACTATAAGTAATATTTCCAGTTGTCTGATAGTGTTTCTTTGCAAATTCTAGATCACGCTCTATACATTCTTGAGTGAACTCATTTTTTCTCTCTTGCAAAAGATGCTTCAATTCTTCAATATGTCTTTCCCAAATAGGAGACGACATTGCTGTAATAACCATACTACATTTCCTTTCTTATGGAACACTATTTTTTCTTTCGCTCCATCTTTTCCCATTCTCTTATAATCAGATTCTCAAGATAAGATGAAGCTGATTTTTCACCGTGATACTCTACTAAAGCATCTAACATATCGTATCGAACATTATGATGGAGAGAGAAAGGGAAACGTTGCTTTTTATTGTAGCTTTCAGGAGACTTTCTAACCTCCTGATTTTGTTTCCTAGACGAAGGAGTCTTTTCTCTCTTTGGTGTACTTTGGAATGTTTGTTTTACTTGTGCGAATCGATTCTCTGTCATGCTACCTCTCCTTCTAACACACTCAAAATATTTTCATATACGTAGTTTATATTATCATAAAACTTTTGATGTGTCTCTTTTTGGTTAGCTGTCATCTCTTCATGCTGCTCAAAGACACTCTGACTGATCACAAGACTTTTAGCCATGAGCTCTTTCTCCTGGATAGATCCCAGGTAAGCCTGATCTTCTTCAACAACTTCTAAAAATTGTTTACAGGTGTCTGTTACATTGTTTCCAACGTACTTAATCTTATTTCCAATAAGATAAGGTTCTGCTTTAACATAGCTTTTCTTAGTAATAACTTCGATAGCTTCGCTCTTAATGAAGTCTACAAAATTTTTCAAAGATAACCAGGCACGAAAACCATTAAGAGAGGCATCAGAAACAGCCAATACAATATCTGACACAGCTATAAAATTAGCCGTAACTAGGCTCTCGTCATTGTGCGTATCAATCAGAATGACATCAAATTGTGCTTCTAACTCTTCGTAATGTTCGCTAAACCACATAAACAACTGGAGATATTTGTTGTTTCGACTAGCAAGATCTAACTGCTCATCTGTCAAACGCTCATCACCACAAATCAAACTGAGATTTTCTGATATTGGAACTATCTCATACTCTCCAGTCGTAAATATATCATAGACGGTTTTCTCACATTTTACATCAAATGTTCTTGTCAAATTGCATTCCCAAGCTCCATCAATGAGTAGTGTTCTAAGCCCCTTAACACGTGCCAACCAATCCCCTTCATTAAAGGTATCTGTAGTCTTACCACCGCCACCTTTTCCTAAGTTTGTAGTTTGAATCTTCATGGTTCCCTCCTTAGATAATTGTATATTTTGTTATATAACTTTTTATATACTTAATTATACCTAAAACTACTTTTCTTGTCAATATAAAAGCACAAAAAGTTATATAACTTTTTGTGCAACTTGTTATCCGTATGTACCACCTATATTTCCACCAACATAGGCTTTTAGCTGGATTTGTTGAACCGTAGTATTGAAATTTCCAACGAAATAGCTGTTCTCTTCTCCATTTTTAGTTAGAACAATCAAAAATTGAATCACATCATCTGATTCAGTTGGCATCACTTCCAATTGTTCAGGTTGGAAATCATACTGATTCGTCAGTAGAGCCATCGCAAAAGTTTGAACCATCGCATTCTGTGTCATAGATAAATGATTTTCGATTGTTCCCTTGACATTTGGCAGGAACTTCGTCTTTTTTATATCTGCTACTGCTTCTTCAAAGGCTTTTAACACTTCTTTTTTGTCTTCTGATGTTGCCTCTGCATAGGGACGTTCTAGTTTTAGCTTAGCTGTACGATAATGCTTCTCGTCTGCTGTTTCCTCTTTGGAAGACGATTCGTTTTGAGCGGTTCCTGAAGAACTCACCTGGGCTGTTTCCTCTATTTTGGTTTGTTGAGATGGCCTGAAACTCGATACAAT
This sequence comes from Streptococcus sp. HMSC070B10, assembly GCF_001808665.1. Classification (GTDB taxonomy): domain Bacteria; phylum Bacillota; class Bacilli; order Lactobacillales; family Streptococcaceae; genus Streptococcus. Next base: position 62,225 of record NZ_KV794214.1, read on the forward strand.
CCCTATCCCTGCCAAAATCAATAGAACACCTGCTACAATCGATACAACCATATTCTCTTTTATCCAATCAATCATCTTATATCCTCCTTTTAATTTGAACTTAATTTAGCTTCTCTATCATCTGGATAAGCAAAAGAGATTACCTGTTCTTGCTGTTGAGATTTAGTCCAAATACGATAATTCCATGTATATGGAGTTTTGAACTGATCCCAACCACTCAGAGGTGTATTTTGCTCTACAAACAAGATGGAGCCATTCTCAAAAACATGACATACAATACCAGTATGGCCATATCCTCCGCCCCCTACCTGTGTAGAAAAAATAGCACCTTTTTTAGGTGTAGTCTTAACTGAGTTTCCAAATATTGCAGCCCACGCTGCCGCCTGATCTTTCCCATCGCCCTGTACGGATCCAGAATGGCCCCATAAGTGATTTCCAATACTAATTGTAAGATTCACACATTGTCCAGCATACTCGTCACTTCCAGGATTATACCATCCTGTAGACTTAGCATAATCCATGCCTAAGCTCTTAGGATCAATAATGAATGGTTTCAAACTATCTGGTAAGTCTTCTGGTTTATACCCCCACGCAGTCGCATCTGAAGGGACAGTTCCCGTTCCATCGGTACTGCTACCTGATTCTCCACATCCACTGTTTTCAGCTGAAGAAGACACCGCACTATCTGAAGAACCGACATCTTGTGTACTGGATCCTTCATAAGGTTTCTCACCATGAGCAGCAATAGCTTCCTTATCAAGCCACTGATACTTCGTACCTAGTTTTTGGTACATATCAGTTAGCTTGCTCTTATAAGTGCCATCTGTGGCCCATCCGCCATCTGCTATAGCAGATAGGCTAGCAATACCATTTGTATTGTTTATAGCCCCTTTATAGAGTGTCTGGTGAGCCATAAACTCAGCTTTCCCTACGATCCCTGCATCGTAGCTAGAGAACCAAGTATAAGCTCCTCCTGTACCGTCTCCGACATTCGCTCCAGGCTTTGTCCCACTTAAATCAACACTATCTTCACCATACGTCGCAAGAGTAACTGGAAAATTACTTTTACTAGAGGTTTTAACACCTCCCATATTATGAGCTTTCCAGAAAGAAGTACCATTAGGATTCGTAAAATTGAAGCCATTCTCTATCATTGTTTGAGTGATAGAGGCTGAAGGTAGGAAACCTCCTGCCTTCCAAGACAAGATGTAGGCTTCCTTATGCTTTTTTACAAAGTCATCAATGGAACCATCAGCTGAAGAAACTGTGGAGTCACCAGTTGAAGATGTTGTTTCTACAGCACCACAATCATTTCTTCCATTATTGGTTACAGCTCCCATTATCCCAACTAACATGGTTATCCCAACATTGATAATTAATAGGAGAGCCACAAAAGGAATGAGAATCTTCAGTTTGAATATTTTTTTCATGGACACCTCGCTTATTTACCACAATCCTAATATTGTTCGCAAAATTCCATAAAAAACTAAAAATACAATAAATCCTATTCCAATCTTCTTGAGACCGTTCAAAAACTCCTTATCTCGTTCCTTTTGTGCTTCCAGGCGTTTTGGATCTGATTCTCCTTCTGAAGCGAAATAATCTCTTTCTTGTTGCATGCGATATTTACGAATCAACACATATTGATCAAATCTCTGCTTAGTCCTTGCAATCATTCCTAGTTTATTTTTGGCCATTCTGGTTTACCTTCCTTTCTTACTCAATACCGCCATAGCGCTCAACTTCAGGGGCTAACAGCTGTTGGTTAAAGACCAGATTTCCTACCCCTGCAATATTCATGAATAACTGTCCTTTCTTCAGACGAGGCAAAGTCTCTAGTTCAGACTGGTTCATTGATCCAGATAAGGCGTTAGCTAGTAGAGGAACACTGGTTTCGTCCGTCTGAGCAAAAACTCTATATTGCATCAGACCAAAAATCCTCTGGACTGCCGTTACGTACGGATCCTTATGAGTGCCAATCCCCGTCTCAAACAGAATCCCTCGCAGTGAATTAACAGACAATACAACACCAGCAAAGTTTTCGCCCATTGTATCAATCATATCAGCCAGAAGGTTGACACTACTTTCATGCTTAGGGTCAATGAGTGTCTGTGCCCCACTAATATTGACAATATAGTGCTGCATATCCATCTCCGTTAAGTCAGGACGTCTCTTCAGTAATTGCTTACAGCGTTTTCCGTTATTGACAATATCAGCTGAGACAAGTGAAAGAACAGAGAATATCTGAACATTTAACAAATGAGGGGCGTTCTTCAACCCTGAGAAGTCAAATGTTACAACTTGCTCTGAAGAAATATCTTGAAATTCGGTTGTTCCCTCGAAAATTTCTGCGTTTGTTGTCAATAGTTCGTTAAACGTATTGTAAATACGCTTAACAGCCTTGTGTTCGGTTTTATCCGCACTAGTTTGTTCCAGTCGACGTTTGTAGGCATCAACAAACAAAATAAAATCAGACAGAATAGGATACTCTTCCTTCACAATATCCGTCGCTTTCAGTTTTTCTGGATTCAATGAAGGATTTCGAGCCCACATATTTCCCTCAATATAAAACTCATTCAGGAGAGTTCCAAATGTGATTAAATCGTCTCCTGTCACTTCATTATTCAGGAGTTTATAGATACTCTTCAGTTTCTCGATATGAAGGTTGTAGGATTTCTTCTTATCGATTTCAGTTCCTGCTTCATTGGTCACTGTTGGAAATACCTGGAAGATATTGATACGGTTAGCCTCACCTGATAAATCAAGAATCAATCCATGTTGTTTTCGTGTCTGATCAAGAAACTGGCCAGTAGCATCAAAGTTACGAATATAATGCCCCTTCGCATAGAGACCGTCTGTGTGTTTCATAAGAAAAGATCGTTGTCCCATCTTTGGATTTCCAGATAGGATCATAAAGGATCGTGTTCTTTTCTCGTCACGTTCTAGAAAATTGAAATTTACCGCTCCGTTAGTTGGAGTCCATCCAAGATAGAAGCCTTTCTCATCTTCTAGCTTCGTATGATTAAAGAAATATCCACCAGCTATTGAGTGAGCTGGAGTCGGTATCCCTCTTCGATGATTGGGCAAATCAATCTGATATTCGGCTGGAATAAATGGAGCATGGTATTCAAAATCTAATTCTCCAGACAGAATAGTGGATTTGAATTTCGACGTTTTGTCTTTGACTTCTTCAACCTTCTTGAATAACTCTTCTTTGATTGATGCAAACACAAAGACACGAATATACATCCCATACATAGCTATATTCCGCTTATCAATTTCACGGCTTAGTTTATTAAGATTATCAATCTCATCTAGTTCTTTCCGATTATTGGTTAGTTTGCTATTGTTTGTAATCCGTGTTGACTTCTCTTCAATAGAGTCCTCAATCTCTTTTTGAAGCTGTCTATTATCCTCCTTGTACAGTGACAGGAAGGAACGTGTTCCAGGAAGCAACAACAATTCAGAAAGCCAAAAACGATCCATTCCTTCAGTTGGATACTCATAATAGTGTAAGACCGTATGGCATCCATCTCCACTTATCCAGAAACGATCATCCTTTTTAAAATCAATATTTCCTTGCGGTTGAATCTGGCTAAGGAAAGCAAGGTCATATCCTTCATTCTTTAATTGTCTTTGTCTACGTTTTGATAAATCAGGCATGCTATCTCTCCTACACTTTCTCATTCATATTGTTGTATTGCTTTATAATCTGAATTTTCTTCCTGTAGCTGATATCTTGTGGAACAAAATCATTATTTCCATAGGTTTTAGCCTTACGAACCAATTCGTCCAATTCGGTTGTTGTAGGTGCAAATAGCCACAGTATGAACTCTGTATTATAGACTTCTTGTCGGATGCTTTCTTCAACTTTAATTTGGCTTTGAAGCCAAATTTCACGATCCTTGAGTTGTAAAAAACGTCTATCATTTATTGATAACTTAGACATTTCTTGTCGCACTAAATCCAAATGATGGCGCAAGTCAGAAATTTGCGTATCTGTATTTGTTGGTAAAGTTGTCGTCTCCACTTGGATATTCGATCCAAATCGAGTCAACCAGGTTTCAAAATTTTCAATGGTTCTCATAACCTCGTTATAAGACATCGATCCTAAATCTTTACCTGGTATCTCCATCAGCTGCAAGTAGCCATAATCAACTAACTGGATATAAGCCTGGCTGTTCGGAATGATTGATTTTACATCTAACAACTCAACGCAAGAATGTAAATCAAAATATTCCTGCGTTTGTTTCTTTGTTTCTTGAAGACGTCCCAGAGGGCGTTTCTCGTTTTTTGAGGGTTGAATTTGTTTAATCGCCATTATGGTTTTCTCCTTCTGATATAATTCAAGCTAATATAACGTTTTCTTCTTCGTCTGAAGAAAAGAAACATGCTGTGCCAATTCTTTTTGCCACCGTTAGCTGGTAACACCAGATACAAACTCAGAACTGGTGTTAAAAAAATGAATGCGAACATCTGTATCCACTGACTTTTGGGAAAGATTTTTAAGCCAACGCTCAAAGCGATTACTCCAGTAATTCCTACAAAAGCAATATCTAGGATAAGAAGGCCTATAATCTTGACTTTGGCATAGATATCTCTAGGTACACCGTATTTTTCACCGTACATGAATTTCTCCTTTATATTTGTTTTGACACTCACATTATAATGAATAATCGAAAATATCTTTTAAAGGGACAATAGCATTTTCACCATCATCCTTCAGGAAAGAATTGTACAAAAAGTTATATACTTTTTTGAACAATAAAAGAAGCCTCAATCTTGAGACTTCTTGACTAAATCAAAGAATGATTCTTCAGAAAGGAAAGTGATGGATTGACCGTCTGATATTCTTCTAAGCGCTGCATCATGCTTTTTAGACCGTTTATCTGGATCAAAAAGATCCAACTGCTTGTGTCCTAAAACCAATATATCTGTCCTAGAAGATATATAATTTTGAACGACAGCTCCTTTACTTTCTAAAAATCGTATGGCTTCTTCTCGAGTTAGAGGACGTAGGCTTCCTGTGATAACAATGTTCTTTCCTGTTAAATCCATAGTTCAGCCTATTCTTCTTCGTCGTCACTCTCAGCGCCAGTGATATGACGTCCGCCCTGCATACGCTGTCCTGCTTGTTGCATTTGTTGGTTCATGTAATTCATTTGATTCATGCTCTGTTGAAATTTTTGTTGAGAAGAATCAGGCTGTGCTGGTGGTTGTGATTCTGAAACTGGTGCATCTACAGGTGGATTTGGATCTTGAATTGGGGACTCCATTTCTTCAGCTGGAGGAGTTGAATCGACAATAGGTGCTTCTGTTGTTCCTGGGTCAATTGGAGGCTCAGGAATATCAATTGGTCCAGGTTGCTGATCAATTCCAGGAACAGCATCATTTTTCAGAGCGTTATAGGTCGCATTTTGAGCAGAGGCAGCCTTATCATCCAGCTTATCTAATGCGCTACCAACTGCCCCTTTCGTATTTTGCATGGCTTCAAATGCTTTCCATTCTGCCAAATCAACCATATTACTTACACCACCTTTGGCCGCATTCATAAAGCCTTGGTCTTTTACAGAGTTCAAAGCACCTTGAATACCACCTCCAGTTCTGGCAAGGCTATTTCCTAGGATCTGACTTCCTTTAGACAAGGCATCTGGAGCTTTTTTAGCCATATCCATACCAAATTGGCCAAGTGCCATACTGCCATTAAAGAGACCGCCTGCTCCAGCCGCAAAGGCATTCCCCATCATCATAGCACCCAGCAGTTGTTGAGCTGTTTCACTATGACCTGTTGAAACTCCAAGCCAGCGCTCAATCATGGCCACTCCTTGCATGGCTGCAAAGAATACTCCAACATATACAAAGGCAGCGGCAAGACACTGTTCCCACATGTTGAGTCCGTCAAAGAATCCGCCAGAAAGCTTCGATACAGCTGAGACAGAAAGGATTGGTAAATCTCTGAAAATCTCAAGGGTTACACGCATAATGATAACTTCAAAGAAGATTCCTGCCAAGGCACCGCCAATCGTTCTTAACAACTCTTTGTATTTCTTTGAGTTTGATAGAGAACTATAGCCGAGAATCGGAGAAATCATTGCTTCAATCAGAATATCAAAAACTGATTTGACGAGCTTGATGATCATGCTCACCAATAGAACAATCAGGATAATGTACTGAAGGAACATCCCTATCCAGTTGACTTTATAGCGCATATAAACTGATTCAAAAGCACTCAATTGATTAATGACTCGGTGTTCTGTAATGCTTTCAACTCCAGTATTATTGGAATTTAATTTATGTAGGAACAAGCCTTTAATTCCTGGTATTTTATCATGTTTTTCTATATCCTGTATCATTTGTGGATTCGTTGTACCATAGTTTGCCCCAAAATCAATCTTGGTCGCAAAATCAGTCGTATCCCGCTGTGCAGGGTCATCCGTGATATTATTGACAGGAGTAGAGCCTTCCTGAACAGGCTTGATGAAGCCATAATCATCCATTGGAAACAACTCCGTAGAAAAATCTTTGTAGATCAAGACTTTTAAGTCTACTACATTATTTTTCATGGGCTGAAGAGCTAAGGAAGAAATCGGTTGGCTACCGGATGGCGCTTCACTGGAGACTGTCTGAATAGACATGGCATCCTGTGCCACCGCTGTTGAGATAGTGGTCAAAGCTAGTGGCAATACGGAAGTCACAGCCGTTACCAAAAGGAAATTCGTAATGACCCCTTTGTATTTGACTGGTTTTGTAAAAACTCCTGCAACAGCCGATACGACCAAAATCAGAGTGAACAAGGACGTCCCCAATAGCTGAAACCAGTAAAAGAACTGACCTATAATCGTTTTCTGGTCTCCCAAATAACCGAAGAGACCAAAGAGCTTGAACATATTATTAAAAACATGTTCTAGGCTAGAATTGATTTGATAAAGAGCCTTGGCAATCCCTCCTGGTAAATAAGTGAGAAATGCCATAAATGCAGGAGTCGGTTCTAAATAATTGCCCCAGTAGGAATAGAATTCCGCCAGCTTTTTTGCATTCTCACCTGTGATTTCACCATTGAGATTCTTGACCTCATTCATCAAATCTGAAAAGGTTTGATAGTGCACTAAAGGTACCTTCTTTCTTTCTAAGATACCCCTATCATATTCGATAATGGCAAAATCGTTTTTAAAGGGACAATGAAATTCTGGCAACAAAAAAAGCCTCAAGTAATTGAGACTTTTGTAAATTAATCTGCGGTTCCGTTGAAATCATAGAAAGCATTGTCTTCTTTATAGCCACGACGGAGTTCAATAATTCTGATTTTTTTACCACCCTCAGTCAAGACGACTTGATAATAAGCTTCTGCCTCTTCGGGCTTATCTATGTTCCTATAATCAACAGCGATTGTAAAGTTATCCTTTCCTTTCAACTGGCTTTCTAAACTAACTAGGGTACCTCTGAAATCAGCTGGGATTGCCTTCACTTGTTCCTCTGAAAGAACACTATAATTGATACTTTCACCGTCGTTATTTGAGATAGTTCGTTTTTCTTTATCAAATTTCAAGGTAGTTCCTACTCCACCCTTAAAATCACTACTCTCATAACCATGTTCTGGTGAGAAGCCTGTATAGCTATCTTTTAGCACATTTTTAGCAATAGAATCAGGTGATTTTTGACCACATGCTCCTAGTAAAATCAAGGCTAACCCTACTAAAACAATTCTTAAAAAGTGCTTTGTTTTCATCATTTTTTCTCCTGATCATTATTTACTTCATTATAACAAACATCATTTTTTCTTGCAAGTGTTTATATAACTTATTGTACATCTTTTTAGATAACTTCATCTGCAAAGAAGTCGTCTCCATCATCATAATAATCATGGTCACCTTGAATGACACTAGCTACAGCTGCCTGAAATAGTTCATCTGTGGAAGCAAATGATTGGGATTGTACCTTTTGTCCTTTACTGTGTCGGCCTGATAGTTTAGGAGTTTCTCCATTATTGCTGAGGAGAGGCATAGTCAAACGTTGCCTCCAGTCTATAATGTTATTAAAGGCTGTACCAGCATCAACTGCTATTTCCTGAAGTTCTAGCTCACGGTGGGCGCTTTCGACTGGAATATCCGCAAGAGTCATTGAGGTATCAAATTCCTCTTGTAAGAACATGTACTTGTAAGGGAAGCTGTTCTTATCATGTGCGAAGATTGGATCCGTTGTAACCTTACGTCCAACATTATCCCGTCCCTTGACTCCACGTAAGATAACCGCTTCTCCTTCCTGGAGCTTGGCCAATTGCGTTGGTGTCAACAACTCTTGTTTTGGATTCTCGACAGCTACATTTGGATTGGCTTCGTCCAGGATATTGCTGGAGCGCCGTCTTCTGGTGATGGTACGTGTACCTAACTCCCCACTAAATCTCTTATTCGTATCTGGAGACGTCGTTTTGACGTAAACTTTCAATGAACAGTTATCCAGAATCGTTTGTGCAACATTTTCACCATAGACATTAACCAATTGTTCCAAGTTTTGAACCCAAAGATAATAGAGAATGTTTTGCCCCAATCCGATAGAAATTTTCGTATCCATGTGAGGAATAGCTGGAATGTTTGTAAACTCATCCAAGATATGGAGAATCCGATTGATACATTTCCGCCCATTTGTTAAGGCAAGATCATAGTTGGCATTGTACAACTGATCCAAGAACAAAGAGACAATCCCATTGTACTCTGTTCGGTTTGGTGGTGTTACCAGATAGACGACTCTTGGTTTATCGGAGTAAATCAACTCAATATCTGACTCTTGGAGAAGATTTTGAGTGTCTTCTTTGCTCTTCAGAACCCTTACATCGATATGATCTAAAATTGGCTTCTTGGTATACTCATCTAGTTCTAACCTATCTCCATCTTTTCGATAGACTTTTTCAGCTGAGAATTGGAAGACCCGATCCCGAACTGGAGACTTTCCATTTTTCTTATGATTAAAATCAATCGTAACCGTAAACTGATCTGGAAGTTTAGGTTCGATGGCATAAGTCAGATAGCCTTCTCCATCAATAAGAGCTGTCGCTTGCTTCACATAATCGACTTGCTTTTCAACTTTACCCCATTTCTTCAAACCTGTAATGGTTACCCTAGCAGTCTTATGCTTGAACTCATTTTTTAATTGACTGTTGGTGCTTGATCTCAACTTAACAGACAATCGACGTGGGAAGGCAAAAGACTCTAAATCAATCGAGTTTTTGGAAGTGAGTTTGGCCACGTTGTCTTGCAAGAACAGATTGATTCCTGTCATCATGCTAGAGTAGACATTCCCTTTAGTCTCATCACCACCAAAGTCTGAGGCACGAAATTCGATATCTGCCATTTGTCTGAATTTGGAGAATTGTTTTTGATTCACTTGTCTCAAATTATCAAAATAGACCGTGATTTTTGATTTCTTGGATACCTGTTGTTCTCTAGTTGGATTCTCAACGACTTCCCCCGTTCCATCCACAAAGACTTCTTCAGACCCCATTGTCGCCAAGAATTTCGCAACGTTAGGGATCGTAATGGTATCCCAGGCATCGTCTTCACCATTTTGATAGGTTTCATTAGCTCGATCCATCAAAGCCATTGTCAGAGCGTTAAATAGGGATATAGAAGACTTACGGAAGTATTCAGCATTTCCCTTCTCTCCACCTTTTTGTTTGGGAAAAATGGATTCTGCGACTGCATTGACATAGGTTTGCGTTTTCTCATAGTAACCTTTCTTGGCGGCTGCAATAGCTAAAGCCAAAGGATTGTAGGACATAGACCAATCCATATTTTGGAAAGAAAGCACATCAACTTCATAGCCACGTTGCCTCATCGTTTTGTAAGAGGCTTGGTAGTGTTCCCCTTTCGGGTCTGCTAGAACCAGAGATGGCTGCAACTCCGCACGACTGTTGATATCAATCGCTGTCGTAATCTGACCTTCACCCTTACCTGAACGAGTCATCCCAATCCCTAACAGGTTCGTCGGCTTATCTTCAATGTAATAATATCCCGAAGGAAAAGATTGCATGCCCAAAATGCGCTCCGCATTGGTCACGTATCGACTGATTGTCTTATTTTGCCATAACATTTGCGTTCGGAGTGTTTGTCCTGCCAAATCATGAGTCAGTTCATGAAATACTGGAGCCCCACCTTCACCTGGATAAGTTAGAGCTTTATTGGGAATCTTTTTGTATTGACGACGAATTTCATCAACCGTCACAAAACGGTCATCCCCTTCCTCATTATGGTTGTAGTCACGAAACTGCTCAAAGTTGATCCAAGCAGATTTCCAAGCAAGGACTAGACCCATCAGAAAGAGAGGAAAAGCTAAAATCGGGGCAATCCAAAAGACTTTTACATTCAATAAACTTTGAAACAAGAGGCTGTTTAAGTCAAAGTTTACGGCCTTACTAGCATCTTTAAACGACCAAATACTAAAGTAGAGAAAGCGGATTGTAGCCCTCAAAACAGTAACCAGGTAATTGGTTAAGATAAAAGCAATAAAGCTAAAACCTAATCCCATATAGACGAAGCTACGATAACTTTTAAAATAAAGAATGGGTTTCATTTCTTTATCAAACCGTTTTCGTTCCCGTTTTACAAAGGGAATCATATAAACAATTCGAAAGAGAATATTCCAAAGAATGAGGGAGACAAGCGCAAAGATTTTAGGTAAGAATGACTTCATTCCATTGAGCAGCCCTCTAACTGATTTGAACCATACTTGTTTCCAATCAATTCCTTTACGATTTTTCCAACCTCTTTTTATTGCTTGCCTTAGACTACTCTTTCCTGCTAATAACCTTTGATAGCTTCTTAAAAAATACGGCTGGAAGAGTTTGAATAGGTAATAACCTGCTACCCCTAGAAAAAGGAAGGTATTGAGCCAACTGGCTCGAATCAGTTGGATAAGGGTATAAAATACTACTTCAAATAACTCAAACAAACGACTACCCCCTTACACCTTCCAAGAACCATTCCATTTTTCGAGTATAGAAGCTCGAAAAGAGAAATATGTGAAACTGTAGCCTTGGAGAGGCTTTCTCATAACGGTTAAAGTAATTTTCTAACCATTTCTCCCCATCCAACTGAAGAACATTCAATCGACTAGATCGACTTTGTTCTAAGTAATTGGTCACCTGAAGAGATTCTGCAATCAATTCATCAGACAGATAATTGTATTTTTGTCTTGCCATTGTTGCACTCCTTTCTTATTATTTCTTAATTCCCCTCTATTCTAAGGGATAATATCAAATTCTTTGTTAAAGGGACAAAAGATATTGTTATATCATAAGTTATATAACTTTTTGTACAACAAAAAAAGCACACAAGTGTTCTTGTATGCTTTCAATCCCTTTAGAATGGGGATTCTACATCCATTGGTTCAGGATAAGATGGAGGAATAGAACTTGGTATCGGCTGAGAAAAGCCCTGTTGTTCCTGCTTACGTCGGTTAGATGCTTCCCTATTTTCAAGGAAAGAAATTCCTCCTTGTTGATTTGGGGAAATAAACTGATACGTCCGACGTTGACCTTGTTCATCATTATAAGGTCGTTGGATAATTTCTCCTTTTAAGAGGATTGGAGAGCCTTTAGATAGGCTCTGAGCCATCAATTCCGCTTGTTTTCCGTATACTTGCACATGGAAGAAACTAGAAATTGGTTTATTTGTATCATCAGTCATACTCGAATCACAAACAAACTCAAATTTGAAACTGGCATGACCATTTTGAGTTTGACCTACTGCATCATTTGGAATGAATGCAACACGTCCAGAAGCGATAAATACTTGCATTTTTTCTCCTTTCAATAAAGACCACAAGAGAGTTATACCCCAGCTTGTGGCCATCCTTTCGTTTCGTTTTAGTTCGTCAATTTAGTTTTCTTTCGACTTACGAAGACCTACAAGACTCAACAATCCCAAAATCATTCCTACAACTGGAAGCATGCTTTCTGATGTTCCAGTGTTTGGAAGTGATGGCTGCGGTTGTGGTTTGTGTGGTTCTTTAGGCTCTGGTTTTGGAGGTTCTGGCGTTGTGGTTGTCACTTTAGCCGTCATCTCTTGTAAATTG
>NZ_KV794214.1:74390-78460 GCF_001808665.1 Streptococcus sp. HMSC070B10
CCGTCATCTCTTGTAAATTGACTGTATTGATAAAAGTATTTTCAACCTTCCCAGCTGCGATGCGTTCGACTTCTAGATAGAAGTCTGCATCGAACGTGCCTTTTACACCTAAAGAATTTAGGAAATCCTGGTTGATAACGTAAGACCATTTGCCTGCTTTTTCGTCCCATTTGACGGCCACAATTTTCTTAAGGAAGTTAGGATCCGTATCTTGGTTCACTTCAAACAAGAAGGCATAAGCTGTACCTTTGACGATTTTTTCGCCAGCTTTGACTACTTTTCCATCCTTCAGGATAACGTCATAAGGAAGAACCAAGTCTTTTTCAGCAAGGTATTCTGTCCCACGAATAATACCTTCCCATTTACCTGTGAATCGATCATGAACCACATCCAACTGGTCACTACCATCATATTGGAAGAGGCTATCGTGTTTGGTTGGAACGGTTACACCGTCAAGTAGATAGCGAATATATTGGCCAATCTGTACTTCTTGGCCGTCCAAGACTTTTTTATTATCCTTTTGATCCAAGGCATGCTTTTCGGGTTTCACGTTAGGAACTTCAACTGTTACAAGATTTGACTGATAACTATTACCAAAATCAATCTGTTTAAAATCGTTCTTCACGATTTCCCCTGCTTTAACCAGTAGTTTAGCTGGGAGATCAACAGTAACATTCTTATTTGGTTTCACGTAGTTTTGATAGAAACTCTTGGAATCTTTTGATACCCAAAGATAAAACTCACCTTTAGGATTCAAGTTCAATTCCTTCAGGATTTTATTGATTGCATCTGTACGACCTTTGTCTGAAAGGACGTGATACATGTCAAACATGTTTTTCACGTCTTTACCTGCAGCAGTCATCTTGATCTTGCTGTGGTCAACTGTGAAGGCTTTGTCTTGAACATCATCCAGGATTCCAAACTTCTTACCAAGTGCTTGCGCTGAAGCAAGAGTTTTGGTATATGGGCTGTAATCTGTCATCAAGCGGAAGGTCACGTTGCGATCAAATGTTGTCGCTGCGTTTATATTCTTACCAGAACGATCCAGAACAGCTTTGACTGGTTTTGGTGGTTTCGGTGTGTAGTTGGTAACAGTATTTGAGTACACCTCGTAGTTATTCACTAACACTTTATAAGTGTTATCATAGAAGCCCTTGTCATAGACAGGCTTCCATGTAATCACTGGAGCTGCTAGACGCTTCCCTTCGTAGGTTGCAGTAAAGGTGTAAGTATTCCTTCCTGCATCGTAAGCAACGCCCCATCCTGCTTTCTCTGCAGCTGCTTTCGTCACAGTTACATCAGGAACAGCCCCAGCTTCAAGAGGATCGATGATGGTAATCTTGTCACCTTTTTTCAGGTTCGCATAGATATTGTCATGATTCAAGGTGTAGGTCTGAGTAGCATTTTTAACCACTGTTTGACCATTTGTATTGGTCTTGTCTGTGTCTGCTACAGATTTGCTGACAACTGGCTTATATTGTAACTTGTAGCCGTGATAGCTTGCAGACAATTTCTGATTTTTGGTTTCAGAAAGGGTTTTAAGCGCCAAGGTTGGTTTGGTTGGATTTTTCGCTTTGACCAATTCAGCTGATACAGGGTCAGTTTTGACAGGTTTCACAGTTGTTTTTGTGATAGTTGCCGTAGCTGGAACTTCAACAACTGGCGCTACAACCTTTGTATTCAAAGCAAACCAATAGGTTTGGCCATTTGGACTTTCTGGTCCATCCCATTGAATAAATTCGGTTGTGAAGGTTGTCCCTTCCTTGAAAACACCAAGTGCGGCCCCCTTGTATTGGTAAGGTGAGTCAGATGTATCCCAAAGATGACCTACCTCTTCCTCACGATTATAGTCTTCTGCATAAACATAGCCATAATCCTTGTTTTGAGTAACAGTTGAGCCATTGATTTCAACATGTGTCCCATTGATGGCTTTTGCACCTTCCCACCCGATAGGGTTGTGGTTTAGCGACGAGTAGGTTAAGGCTGCAGGTGTCTTTTCAGAAGCCTTGAAAGCTACTTCTTGGCCTTCCTCATTGTTGTAGTAGTAGGTATCTGTAACCAGGAAGTTCATGTAGTCCGCAGCTCCACCTGTTCCATCGTTTCGAGCTACTACAAAGCCCTCAGTCGGATCATTTAAGACATAGACATCATTTAGGCCAGTTTTACCTTGGTTTACAATTTGAAATTTTCGATGGATACGAGAAATATTGTGTTGTTTCCCATCCTCGGTTGTGACTGTTAAGCCGTTTAACCCAGTATAATCAATTTCTGTTGTCCAACCATTGCCCACATCTTTGTATTTCAAGACTTTGGTTGAGTCTAGAACACGAGTATAGCCTGATGTTCCATTTGATGAAGCGATGTAATCTTTGGTAGTTACCTGCGCTCCTGAAGCAGAGGACTCTACTGTTGCTTCAGGATTAGCTGTTGCAAGACTTAGAGCCTGTAAGACAACCTCTTTTGTGAACCCTTCCGTACTTGTTTTAGATTGAAGTTCATTATATTTCTTCTGCCATTCAGCCTGGGTCTTCTTAGCTTTATCAAAGGCCGTTTGGTTTTGTTTGGCAATTTTGTTGGCTTCATCTACTGAAGAAACTTCCTGTGTTTTAGAAGTTAAAAGTACACCAGAATGTTTCAAATCTGCTGACTTACGATCAGCATCTTGATTGACTTGATCACTAGCATTCTTCTTCTCTGTGTAGGCAGCCATCAGGGCTTTGTTAAGCTCCACTTTGCCTTTTGCAGTCGCAATAGCCTGGTCATTTTGTTTCTTCAATGCTTCTACTTCTGCAACTGAAGAGACTGTACGTGTAATGACTTTAACGTCAACGTTGTCTTTCTTCAACTGCTCAGTTACAGTTTCTACTGCTTGATTTAATTCAGTAGCTTGTTTGACAGTAGCTTCGTACTTCCCTTTTTCTTCTAGGTAGGTTGAGACAGCTTGCTGGTTTTCTGCTAAGACTTTCTTAGCTGTTTTAGTAGCTTGCTTGTTTTTGTCAGCAGTTCCATCTGTTGCAGTCGAACCGTCATTCGTAACGGTGACTGTTGTTGACTGTTCGTGCTTGCCTTTTTCAGTGGCCACAAAGCTATTATTAGCTTGAATGGCTTCCTGCGCTTCCTTGAAGGCGGTATTGTTTTCGACTTGTTTTGCAGTCGTTTCTTCAAGCGCCTTGACCTGTTTTTCTTGATCTTGTTTGATCTCAGACTTAGACTGTTCAAGTTTTGGAGCAGTGGTATCCGTTCCCTTATCAATGCTTGATGTCTCAGATACAACTACTCCTGCTTGCTTAGCTGTTGAAGCAGCCTTTGTGACTGCTGTATTATCAATCGCTACAGGCTGGCTTCCTGTTGCTTTACCAGCTTGTGTAGCATACATGTTATTGTCATTTTTGCTTTCAGGCTGGCCTGTTTCATCTGCAAATGCTGAACCTGCAGAGAAGGCTACAATACCTGCGATTGCAATACCTGACGCTAAACCTTTAGCCCATTTTTTCTTACGGAAATATCCGTGTCCTTGTGTTTTTGCCATTTAATGTTTTACCTTTCCATTTCACCTTAAAACATTTTCTTCTTGTAGAAGTAGCCAACCGCTGTCAACAACAGAGTCCCAATAGCACCCAGAATGCTTTCTGCAGTCCCAGTGTTTGGAAGTGTTTTGAGTTTGCCTTCTTTATCAGTAACAGAGATAGTCTTATCTTCGTTAACTTTTCCTCCAACTTCTTCTGGAGCCACTACAGAACCATCTGAAAGGACTACGTTTCCGTTTTGGGTGCTAACAATTGAAGCTCCTGTATTCGTTTCAACAGGATCTTTTGTCACATCATGTACGGTCTGTCCCGTTGATGTAGATGTTGTTCCAATTTGTGACTTCCCTTGCTGGTTCGCTTGATCAGTAGTTTTTGGCTGCTCATCTGGAACACCATCTAGGCTACCTGCGTTATCCTTGTCTTGCGCCTTATCTGAAGGCGCTGGTTTATCAGCTGGCACTCCGTCAAGGCTTCCTGCGTTATCCTTGTCTGAGGGTGCTGTTGGATCTACTGGAGTAACTGAAGGCTCTGTTGGCTGAACTG
>NZ_KV794214.1:78560-134677 GCF_001808665.1 Streptococcus sp. HMSC070B10
TAGCTAATACTTGTTTCTTGTTCATTTTGATTTTTCCTTTTCTAATTTTTAAGATAATTTGATTCTTTTGGTTCTGTTTCTACAACAAATCCATATTTTGAAGAATCAGAAGCTTTTACATCAAAAGTTAATCTAACGCTAGATGATTTATCCCCTTTTTTGACAGACAAGATATAGGAAACCGCATATTTTTGAGTTTCTGAATCATAATTCAATTTCTCTAAAATAACGGACTGTAAAATTCCTTCTTTTGGTTTGGTAAATTTTGCATCACCTTCAGAAAGAAAATCTACTAGGTTTTCTTTTTTGCCTGAGTAATAAGAAGGTAAGAAATAACGGCTAAATACATCAACTTCATTTTTCGTTGAGATAAGATGTTGAGTATTCTTTTGTTCCTGATATAAGAAATTTACTTTTTCGGACTGGCTTGATAGTTGAGCGAAAGCAAAAAATACACCAACGATATTTACTACTGTAAGCACTCCTAAAAAACCTAAAAATAGATAAATTTTCTTTAGAGAAACTGACTGCTTTTGAGTTATAGGAGGGATAACAGTTGGTTGACCTCCTACTTTTAGATCATGTGACGGATGATTTAGTTTTGAAATAACCGCCGTCTCACCTTCAGCTGGGAAAAGAGGAAGAGAAGAATCGGACAATCCCATACTTTGTTTATATACAGGATAAATCTGGTTCTCAAAGTACTCCCTTTTTTCTTGATAGCTGTAATTTGCAAATTCAGAGCGAGTAAGTATCGCCTGAATGAGTGGAAGTAAGAGGTTTTCATAGTCTTCTGTAATGAGGAATGGACTAGCATAAACCTCTCCTTCTGTCACCACGTTTTTCCCTTCCAGATGGGCGATTGCCACTCTTTTAAGCTGAAACTGACCATACATCTGTTTCAACTCTCTAAATAACAACTCGGCCTGTTGAAATGTTAGGTAGGGCAAACTTTTTGAAATCGGCTGAGAAAAATTAGAGAGATGATCCAATCCCTCAATAATATCAAGCAGTTCACTATCTTCCTCTAGACCTCTTCCATCGTCCCAGGTAAGTTCTAGGAAAAGCTCATCGGTAATAGAACATCTATTTTTATTAAAGAGTGAAAAAGTCATAATTTCACCCCTTAACTTTTAATAAAGCTAGAGAACCATTCAACGATACTTGGACCTGCTGAAACACCAATAATTGCAACTGCGATTGAAACCCAATGTTTTTTCATTGAGGCTTTTAACTCCCGTCCACCAAACGCATAAATGAGTGAAGTGACAACGGTAGCTAGTCCAAATAGTGCAATACTTATTAGCTGAACTTTTGTAATTCCTTGTTGCGCCAAGTTTTCCGACTTAGCAAATGGATCGTCCGCATAGACTGTAGATCCTGTTAGGAATAGGGAAAGGCTCAATAAAAACATCTGTGATTTTGTTTTTACTTGCTGAAGTTGTCTTGTCAAATAGTTTTTCATAGAAATCCTCCTTTGTTTTTTTGACAACGTTAGTATAATAGATAATTGAAAAAAATTTTTTAAAGGGACAATCATTTTTTTAAGGTGAGTTTTAAGAAAATAATGCTTCACCAAATGACGTCTTTTCAGCTTCAACATCGAATAATATTTCTCTTTTATCTTCACGGTGATGCTCATCTGGCGCATCACCTTCTACCCAAAGATGAAAATGATACTCTTGATTGTGATCAGGTAAGTTCAGAGACTCTTTAGAAATTAAAGGGAGAACCTTATGTTTAATCACTCTTTCCAGTGGCCGTGCACCATCCTTTATATTGGTTCCTATATCCAACAAATAAGTAATCAAACTTTCTTCATAAGAGAGAGTCAACCTTTGATTCTTCATTCTTTCTTTAATTTCTGATAGCTGTTTGACAATAATTTCCTTATTCACTTCCTCATCTAACATGTTGAAAATCAATTTATATTCAATTCGATTGAGAAATTCTGGTCTGAACCTAGTTTCTAACTCCAACGTCATGCTCTTTTCAAACTGAACTTTATCCCTATCTGTTAATTTTTTAAAATTCCCTTTCAATTCATACTGCTTGATAATTTTTTCAGCACCAATATTCGTAGTAATAATAATGATTGTATTCTTAAAGCCCACTTGCCTTCCAGTTGAATCAGTCAAGCGCCCTGCATCAAGCACTTGCAAAAATAAATCTACAACTTCGGAATGTGCTTTCTCCACCTCATCTATCAGAATAACGCTATAAGGTTTTTGTTTAACTTTCTCAGTCAATTGTCCTTTCGTTCTAGTTTGACGATCGCCAATCAGCTTTGTGATATCTCCCTTTTGTTTATACTCAGACATATCAAAACGAATGATTGCCTCCTCATCATCAAACATCCCCTCTGCTAGTGCCAAGGCAAGCTCTGTTTTTCCAACCCCAGAAGTTCCTAGAAACATAAAGGAGGATAGAGGCTTTCTTTGATCCTGTAAACCAGCTTGTGCAACGGTTATAGCATCCACAACAGCCTCTACAGCCTCATCTTGGCCTTTAACACGTCGTGACAGCTTTTCTTTTAAACCATCAAGTCTTTCCTTGTTACCTTTCAAAATCGTCGTGACAGGAATACCTGTTTTATTTTTCAGCACCTCTGCAATTTCTTGTTTCCCGACATGGGCTAATCCATTTGTAGAACAAATTGTCGCTGCTTCATCTATTAAATCAAAGGCTTTATCAGGTAAAAATTGATCAGGTATGTAGCGAACAGATAGAAGTACAGCTTGTTTTACAGCATCAGAACTAATAGACACCTGGTGAAAGTTTTCGTAAATAGTTTTAGCTTGTTCAAGAATTTCAATCGCTTGAGTAGTTGTCGGTTCAGAAACCATAATTGGCTGCATCCTTCGCTCTAGCGCTCGGTCCGTTTCGATATATTCATGAAATTCATCTAAAGTAGTTGCGCCAATCAATTGAATCTCACCACGTGACAAAACTGGCTTAATAATATTTCCAGCATCCAGAGCCCCTTTATCTGAACCTCCAGCACCAACAATTGTATGAATTTCATCAATAAAGAGAAGGTTTTCTCCTTTAGTTTCTACCATCTCCTCAATAATTTTTTTAAACTTAACAATAAATCCTCCATCCTCATCTGACATTAAACTAGATAATTCCAAAGATCGCACTGTCAAGTTTTTTAATTTTGGAGATACCTGGTTTCGTAAAATGGCCAAAGCAAATCCTTCAACAATGGCTGTTTTACCAACTCCAGCTTCTCCCACTAAAATTGGATTGTTCTTGGTTCTCCTGAGAAGAGAGGTCTGAACAGCTTCTACTTCTTTATCACGTCCGTACACCTGATAATCTTCTGCTTTTTTTGAAACTTTTTCTGTCAAATTATCTGTATAACGATCTAAATAGGGTGTTTTTTTCTTTTCTTCAGTAGTCACACTTAATCACCTCTTTCTTTTACTTCTTTGATTTGAAGAGTGAGCTTATCTTTTATCGCATCCACAAATTCTCTTGGATTAATTTTCCCTTCTCCTATCTGAGATAGAAACATTTCCCAGCCTCCTGTTGTCTCTGGATCAGAAAACTCATTGTCATAGAGATAATTGATAAGTAGATAGGCTTTGTTGGTAGGCGTTAGTTGACCTGTTTTTTTATCTTTAACAACATAACCCTTACTTTGAATTTTTTTAATGATTTCTCCTCTAGTGGCTTGTGTTCCCAAGCCATATTTAGGAAATATTTGGCCAATCAATTGGCTTTCTGTTAATCTTTTGGGTGGTTTTGTTTCACCCTCTATAATCTGAACTTGCGTCTCAATTTTATCTCCCACTTGATAATCAGGAACTTCAACAGGACCTCGTACCTTTCGTGAACTCCATTCAGCCCATCCCAACTTATGAAGCGTTCTACCCTTTGTTTTAAAAACAAAACCATTATTTTCTACTTCAATTGTTTTGGTTGAATAATAACAATCATCCGCAAACATCAAGATTGCCTGCTTCACAACTGCTTCATAAATCAGTCGTTGATCAGTTTTTAAATTTGAAAGATTTGGAACTTTTTCAGTCGGAATCAAGGCTGAGTGGCTTGTACCAGATACTTTTTCATCATTGACATAATTTTCCCTAGGCTCCAAAAACGCTGGCTGAAAATGGCAATTAATGGCCCTTTGATAGGCAGATAGATTTTCTTTTAAATCATCAAATTCAAAGTGACTGATGTATTCTGAGTCTGGTCGTGGATATGAGAGAAAACCTTTCAAATACAGTCCCTCTACAATACTCTCTGTTTTACTTGAGTCAAATTTCCAGGCGCTTGCTGCAAAACTTTGTAATTCAGACAAGGTAAATAGTTTTGGAGCGGATTTCTGATGATTTTCTACCTCAACTGAAGAAATAACAGAGGTAGCTGATAGCTTCCTTGAAGAGGCTAAAATAGCCTCACTATCTTTAGTTTTATCTTTTGTGGTGAAGAATACCCCATTTTTCTTATCCTCCAGCTGAAGCTTCCAATATTTTTCTGGGGTAAAGTTACGAATCGCTAAATCATTTTCACAGACTAGTCTAATTGCAGGTGTCTGAACTCGGCCAACTGATAAATGGCTTCCCTTTGTTCGGGGTAGCTGTCCTTTTGCTTGAAGATCAATCGTTGCAAGAGGTGATAAATTCATGCCTACCAACCAATCACTTTGTGCACGTGCTTCAGCTTCCAAATAGTAATTATAGGTCTCTGAAGGTTCCTTCAATTCCTGAAAAGCTTTTTGAAGAGCTTTCTTGGTCAAGGAGCTTGCCCAAAGCCGTTTCCAAATTTTCTCCTTGCCTCCTGGTATGTGCGACAAAATAGAGTACGCAATCCGCTCTCCTTCTCTATCAGCATCCGTCCCAATAATCACTTGATCCGCTGCTACCACTTCATCATAAATTCTCTTAAATTTTTCTCTTGAATTCTTATCCTCCTTGAGATGTTGCTTAAATGAAACATTTGTCAGAGGTAATTTATCAAGTGACCAGTTGTCTGGTTCACTGTATTCAAATAGGTGCCCTTCAGCAGCCACCACATGAATTTCAGCTGGAAAATAGAGTGATTGTCTGATAACATAGACACCTTTCTTTTTACTAAATTGTCCCAAAGCTGTAGCATAAGCTTCTGCCTGTTTCTCTTTTTCAGCCAGAATAACTATAACCATATCATTCTCCTTCTACTTCATTTTCTGTCATTGTAAGCTATAATTAAAAAATCTTTTGTAAAGGGACATTGACACAGAGTAGAACGAGTTCATATCAAAGAACAACACAAAAAGTTATATAACTTTTTACACAAAAAAGAGGCTCACAAAGAGCACTCTTTCTATACTTTAAGCCCCTTCTTTGGGCTTTGGATAAAATTTTGATTTTGTCCCACCTGTCTATTCAACTGATAAGGCTTTGTATGTTGTTCAACACTTTTTACAATCTTAGATACTGTTCCATGAATACGTTTCATAGATTGCGCTAGTTGTTGATCATCAAGAGAGGTCAAATTATCAGTCCAAATTGCCATATAGCGAATAGCTTTTTCAGAGGTATCTAACCCAAAATGATTAGAAACGAGATAACTTGTCATCTCAGCTTCAAGTTCTCTACGATCTTTTGAGACATCTTCCTTATACGAGTTAGCAAATTTAGGGTTATGTAGACTAGCATGCGCCAACTCGTGAATTGTGGTTGCAACGACTTCTCCAGGAGTATTATCTGGATTCAAAAGTATCTTTTGTTCATCTGGATAAAAAGCTCCTTTCGCACTCCTCAACTCTTTTGCATCGTCTTGATAGATTGTTACCCCAATATTCTTAGCATAGTCTGAAAGCCCCTCTAGCACCTCTTTCGTACGAATATGATCCATATTAAAGTTATAGTGACGATTTGGCATCGCTTTGGGATAAAATTCAGGCTTCAAGGTTGTTTGGGACAACTCAAATACTTTATACGTAGCGAATTTAGCTAAGCCTGTATTTGAATCTCTTTCTTGGAAGAAGCGAGATTTCAATTTTCCTTCTTTCTTTAAAACCTTTTCTTCAGGTGTCGCTTCAGAAAGTCTTTTATATTTTGGATTGCCTTTTCCATTTTTTACCTGGTTCCCATTTTCATCCAATACAGGAATCATTTCAACCATCATAGGTCTAAACAAGGTAATATGTGATTTTTCTCCTGTCTTAACCGAAAGATTGTTATGGACAACTTCTCTTGTTCGACCTGTTTTTTTATTGGTATAGGTATTTCTAGTTTCAAATACCTGATCTGAAGTAATCCCAAGAACTTCCCCCATCGATTGCCATTGATTATAGGTTGCGACTGCACTCGCTCCTGGCCACTGTTCCTGAATCAAAGCTACATTTCTAGGAGAAAGTTCTGGAAACTTACTCATAAAATTCAGATACTCTTCTAACCGTTCAGGTGTTTCTGTGTACTCTCTCACTTTTTGAAAAGCAACTTCACTTAATTCATGAGGCGTTAAAGTAGCATAATCAATACTACTTGAGTTTACTTCAGGGATCTCCAAATCCGAAATAGGTTCCTCTTTCAGGATCTCCTCTACACGCTGAAGCAAATTGGTTTTAGTTTCTTGCTTAGAAGATTGAAAAGCTACCGTTTCTCTTGTATCAGGAGTTTGACCTTCTCCTTCTTCTGTCAATCGAGCCGATTCATTTGCTTCCTGGGAAATTTCCTTATTCACCTCTCTATTTTCCAACTGAGAAAGAATTTCTTCATCCATTGATGCTAGTACAGATTGACCGTTGAGTCGACGATATCCTAATCCTAGCATTTGTGAAATTGGTGTACTCTCATCTCCAATATCATATCGAATTCCCTCTTTGATCATTTCACCCCCTGGAGCATAAACATCAAACTTAATTTTGGTAGGAGGGATGTAACCTTCAGTATTGCCTGCTGTTACTTGTTTCATTCCTTCTTGATGAATTGGATAAAAGTCCTGATTGGCCTTGTATAGTTCTTTAGCAAAGTCTTGATAAGATATAAGCTCTGTCTCTTTAAACGGCAATTTCGGGCCATCTGGGCGATCCTCGGACCATTGAAGACGAATATGATAGTCATCTTTATAAATATGATCTTGATGCCAGTCTCTATAAAAGTCGGAATTTTTATCCAGAAGATTATCTTCTCCAGCTGCAGCAACAATCTGATCAAATTTATCATTGTGCTGTTTCGCATAGTCAAGATACTGATTCCAGGCTTGATGAAATTCTTCTGGAGTTTTTGAGATGTCACCTGGCACACCTAAATTATAGACAGTATCTAAGACTTGAGTAAACGTAGCCGAATCAAGTAGAGGGCTATTCAGTGTGTTCTCTAGCATTGTTTGTTCAATTTCTTTAGAAACTTCTTCAAACTGCTTATTCTTCAAAACTGATAGCATTTCTGCACCATTGTCTTTAACATATTCCTCATTAATTGACAGTTGCTCAATGTGACCATCTCTTTCTCTATAGACACCGAGAATGATCTTTTCATCCAACAATTTAACACTAGTTGCAAGCTCTCCTTTGAGTTTCATAAGAGAGGCTGGAATTTTTTCATCTCCGATATCTTTAAACAGTAGTAAGAAATCTTCATCTTTTGCTTTAATAGCTTCACTCATATTGAGATTGTGAAGCTTTTCAACACTGCTCAAATCATCCAGAACAAAGGATTGCGGCTCTAAAATATCCTGAAGCATTGGAAGAACCTGCAATTTATCCTTAATTGAATTACTAATCAACATACCGTCATAATGACCTCGACCAGCCGCAAAATCTTCTAAGAAATCAGCAGCACCTTTTCCTTCTTCAAAAGGTCTAATCCCTGAAAGATGGATAAAGTTTTCTTTTTGGAAAGTTACTTGAAGAACATTCTCTTCTCCATGATCCGCATAAACAAAACTTATTTTACTGCCAGCCATTTCACTTAAATACCAGGACGCTGTACTTTGAATGGAGGGCGCATATTGGTTCAAACGTCTTAAATCGGCAGGTGTAATTGGGTGATAATTCCCCACTCGCCGTTGCACTTTATCATAATTTGTGCTAAAATGAAGGTACGGATAGGATGATGTCGGGTGACTGGTAACAGTTTGCTCAAAGGTACTTGTTTCAAGTACAGGTGAGGTACTGCCTTCAGCTTTAGGCTGTAAAGAACCCGTGCCACCACTGGTCCTATCATTCATTTGCTCCTGAGAACTCTCAGGAGCTTTTTCTTCTGATTCAACTGACTCTGTTTGAACATTCTCCTCAGCTGAAATCTGTGATTGATAATCATGATCTGCTTTTTGTGCCTGTTCTAAATAAGGAGTTGGAAGAGTTTCTCCCAATTGCGTTGAAAGGTCACTGTCTTCACTACCAATATCATATCGAAAATCATCTGTCAGACGACTCCCCTTTTCATCTTGCAATGCAAAATAAGTTTTATCATATCCCAGGCTAAGCATTCTCAAATTATTCTCTTCATACAATTGAGCTATAAAATCCTTATATGGAATCACATCTCCTGATGAGAATTTCTGAGATAGATTTGGATTTTCTGTAAAATCAAAGGCTACAAATAACTCTGGAGGCACTGAACTTCGCTCTTCCTGTATCATTGGTTTTACTCCAATATTTCCTTGCGCTTGTTTGGCAAGTAATTCATCCACCTTCAGTCTTTCCTCGTCTGTTTTCGGATGATACTTGATTTGTGAAGATAATTGAAACTCTCCTTCTTCAGTCAACTCCAGGGCAACTCTTCGTAACCCTTTTACCAAATACGTATTTTGTTGTTTTTGCCACTGGTTCACTAGCCCTTCATCAATTAAGGCTTGAGTTGCTGGTTGAATGCTCGTTTTACCCATTTGTTCAGATATGGCCTCAAGTCTAGTCAACTCTTCTTGATAGCGTTTGAGAGTAGCTTTGGTAAAGAACGACTCCCCACGTTTAGCTTTTTCTAACTCTTCACGGATTCTAGGTATATTTTGAACACTCATCTCCAGACCACTTCCCTGACGATTCAACCCCATTTCTTTCAAATGTTGTTGGTGCTCCAGGCGCTCTACTCGCTCTTCCTGTTGCCTAATCTCATCCATCTTTGAGAAGACTTGATCTTCTATTTGTTCTTGCTTACGTTTAAAGCTAGCACCTCCTCGCTTATCATTCATGGGTTGCCCATTTGTTAGCGCTTGGTGGGAATAAGCCCTTGAAATAGCCTCGTCTTGTTCACCCCTTAGTCGTTCCAATTTTCGACGTGCCTGTGCAAGACGACTGTTGTCAGGCTTTTCTTCCTGTTGATTCTTTAGAACATCATTCCAGTCCGTTTTATCTTGTCCTGGTCTTAGTTCTGGTAGATCTGAATTGATAACAGCTCCTTTTGCCTCTAATTCTTGAATGAATGTTCTACCTGCTTCATCATTATCTAAAGCTAGAGTAATCAAATCCGCATTTTCCCATCTTCAAAAAAGTGATGATCAATAGCTACTTGAAGCCCGTCCGCTAATTGTTCAGGTGTCCATCTTAGCGGTTTTCCTGATATTTCAGCTTGAATTTGAGATAGATGACGGCCTATAGTCGATTCTTTCAAACCATCCATAGAGACTAATCTGACGTCCTGAAGACTATCTTTGTGCAATTCATAATAGGACATTAAATCAATTGGACTCTCAGTGAAAATCAATCGTTTTGGACTGCCAATATCAACATGAATACCTGTCATAGGATCGGAGTTTTTCATAATCACTTTAGCATATCCATGTTTTGGCCACTTCTCCCAATTCTCCTGTATTCCTTGTAAAGAGGCTCCAACAACTTCACCTGAAGAAGAAAGGGACTTGAAGACAATAACTGGCTCAATCGCATTTGTTGTAACTCCATCATTGCCTTCCGCAAAGTAGTCAAGTTTAGCGTTAGCTTGGGCTAAAACACCCTGTTCCAAAAAATAATCAATCGTTTCGTCTGATAGCCCACGTTGATTCCGTAGATAATCTCTTCCAGCTGAAAACGGCTGCTCGTATTTCTCAAGATAGTATTTAAAATCTTCTTGAGGCCTTTCAACCATTTGAAACTCTTTAAAGTTTCCATCATTTAAAAAATCTACAGATTGGTTAAAACTTACTTCCTTTATCGTCTCAACCAAAGAAATCGCATCTCCACCTGTATTTCTAGAGAACCATTTCCATAAATTTTTATCAGGTGAAATAACTAGGCTATCATGTTCTTTCCATCGATAGTCTCGTCCGGAGCGAACTAGCTCCATCTGAAGCTCATTTGCAACATCCAAAATATCTCTAGAACGTGCAAATTCAACACGTTCTCTACGAGTTTTCCCACGTCTTGATTCTTGTTCTGTCATATAAAATCTCCTTAAAATCCTTCATACTGTGGTTTATACGGCTCTTTCTCTGCTTGTAGAAACGTTTCTGGATCTAAGTGAACCAATTCCCCTACTGAAAAAGATTCAAATAGCTCAGAATTTTCCTTAAAATCTAGAACCATTTCTAAATCAGAATTTCTTCCTTGGCCCTCAAAATGCACTTGCTTGTTATCAGCATTCATTGCAGTAATTAACCATTCGGCTGAGAAATCAAAGTCTTCAACTGCGACATCTGGAAATAATAGCTTCATTTTTCTTCTCCTTTCTCTTTTTATCTTTCTATTCTATGCAATAACCAAGAAATTCCAGTTAAAGGGACAATACAATTCCATTTTTAAACTAAAAAAAGTCATTGCTTTTACAATGACCTTTATATACTGTGGCCTTTTTCCTCCAGGTCTTGTCTCTCATCACTTCTCTCACGTTCAATGAGGGCTTTTTTATTTGCACGTTGTGCCCTCTGAAGAGAGTTGGTCAAATTTCTCATGAAATCTGTATTGATGATTGCTTTACCTTGAGATTGTTGGATATTTTTTCTTTGCAAGACCTTTCTTTCTTGCATTTTCTGTGAAACAGCTTGAGCCAACTGACTTTTCTGATTACTTTCCTCCTCCGGCAATAATTTTTGATAGAGTGATTTGAGCTCAGAAAATCCTTTCGCATTCTCCTGTTTTAATTTTTGAACAGTTGCTTGATCAGTCGTTTGTGAAATTTCCTTGTTTCGACTGTAAATCTGATGTTTCAACTGAAAAATAGAGATATGTGTCTGTAACTCTTCTATGTAGCTATCTTTCGTAACAGGATAGCCCTTTAGAATGGTCAAAACTCCTTCATCTTGAAGAGATTGAACTGTAGCTAATTCTCCCTTCAAACGTTTGATAGGTGCTTGAATTGTTAATGAATCAGCCTTTTCTACTGAAAATGAAACACTATCTTCAAACTGGTTGGCAAGAGATTGTTTTAGAGATTGGTCTGCTTCACCTAGTTTATAATTTGGAGTCAGTTGCAATTCAGTCAGCTGCAGTCTTTGAAGAATCTCCTTCTTTTTTAATTCAACAAATGGCTTATCGGTTTCAAGTGGTTGAATTTGATCAAAAAGAGTTTTACGAACTAATAAACTACTCTGCTTTTCCTCCAATAAACTCAATTTTAAAGCATAGCGAAATGTTCCTAGCTCTTGGCGTTCTTTTAATGATCGATCACTTTTCTTTTTAGCTGCTTCTACAAGTTCTTTCAAATCAGCTGAAGAAAATAGCGATAAGTCCCTTAAACTAAGTTGCTTCTGTAGTAAGTCTTCTTTCATCTGACTCACATCATAAACTAATTCCGTAACAAATTCAGGACGTCCCAAACCTGTTCCGTGTTTGTCATAAGTAGCATAGACTGGTTTTGTGATTTCAAGAGGTTTCGCCCCATCTTTTAGATCATAACCCAGTTTTTTCCAGGCATCTAGTGTTTTGATAACACTTGCATTGGGATCCTGGGCTAAAATTAATTTTTGATTCTTTACTGAGAAATTGGCCAAATTTTTTTCCAGCCGAACGTCAGCTATTTCAGGAGCATTCTCACGAAATAGGTGCAAGATCTTATTTGCTAGTCGTTCTCTCAACTCCTTCTCTCGATTCGCTATTAATTGCTGTAGATGATAGCCTGCAGCTTCCTGTTGTGTTTTCTCAAAACGACCATCAACTTTCCGAATCTTTTCGTAGGTTGATTTTTTTTCAGCTGAATAAGCTCCTCTATAAGTTTCTAGCAAGTCCTTCGTTTCTTTCAGAAATTCTTGATAGAGCTCTTTCCCATCATTTTCTAAATAGGAATCCAGATAGCGGTCGATGAAGAATTTACTGACTGCAAAATCTCTTGCATTTGATCCATAACGCCATTTTTTGTCCATTGGCAAATGGTTGTAAGCCTGCTCCAAAAAATTTTTTTCAGCCGAAGAACGAACCTTCTGATCTCTAAACACAGAATTGATCAACTCACTTCTGATATTGGCCAAGATTTGTTCTCGTCGAACAATCATTCCTCTAGTCTGTTCATTCAACAGACCATGAAAAACATCACTTTTAAAACGCTCAATGGTTTTCTGGGAAAAGTTACCTCTATATTCCATTCGTCCACGTGGCCGATAGAAAAATTTATCTCTTGCAGATTCAACTTCAGATAAACCAAAATGCACATGAATATTATCCGTGTTCAAGTGAATGTTAGCCCACCAAAATGATGAGTCGGATAATCCTTCTTTTTCAATCAATCTTGGCAATGCTTCACGTATGACCGACTTGATGGCTTGCTGATCAACTTTCCCAGTTTCC
Organism: Streptococcus sp. HMSC070B10; assembly: GCF_001808665.1. Lineage (GTDB taxonomy): Bacteria > Bacillota > Bacilli > Lactobacillales > Streptococcaceae > Streptococcus. The sequence goes on from NZ_KV794214.1 coordinate 91,216, forward strand.
AAATCATATAATCCCTCTTTGGCCAAAAAATCATTATCAAAAGAGATAACACCTTGCCATAGAAGAGAACCATTTTGATAAGCCTGTTCTAACTTACTTTTCAATTCAGTTACTTTGCTACGCTGCAAGTAATTGGCTTCTTTTGTAAAAATCGCTGTCATCTCTTCATTTTGATTTTCAGTAGCATAAGAACGATTCATATAATCGATGTACTCCTGGAAATTAAGTTTTGTTTCTGGAACTTCAGCTTGAATTTTTTGTAGTTCATCTTCAGTTAGAGACTCAATATTTTGTCTGTGTGTTTCTAAATTTAATTCATTATCAACCTCGACAGCTTCGTCTCTATTGGTGTAGTCTACAAACCCACTATTTGCTTCTGTATATTGCAGCATGAAGGTAATACTTGGACTAGAAGATACGTTCATTATTTTCCTCTCTTTGAATTAAAATAGGCCATTTTTTCTTAAAAGAGCATAGTCTTTTAATAACGGTTGTAATTCTTCAGGTTCAACTTGAAAATCATTGATCCACCGTCCTGATTGAGAAATATGTAATTCTTTTTGCTCTTCAACAAATTGCATGGGAATCAACAAGATATTTGGTTTCTCTAACTCTGAACCACTTTCTCGTTCTAAAAAGGCGACAATAAAATCTTGATTTCCTTTTGTCCTCAATTGCCAGTGATGGGAGTTCCCGTTTTTCCTTTTATACAATGAGCTGTATTTTACATCAATCGTTAGACCATCTAGCCAAAAATCATATACTGGATTATTTTTCTTGAAATACTTATTCGCATCCGTTGCATCTGGAACATAGTTTTGAAAAAGCTCCTCGGCCATTCCCCCGAGCTTAGCTGTCCTAGAACCATACTGAATTTTATCTTGAATTTTAAGGCAGCCACTCTTTATTAATTTCAAATGAGCTATATGAGTTGGCAGCCCTGACTGTTTCACCGCTTCATGAAAATCTCCTGTTTCTAAATAGATTTCAACAATATCTACCATTTACTGTACCTCAATGAGAATGTTTGATAGTTTGACCACGTGCAATATCTTCTTGAATAATATCGTTGATTCGTGCCATCAATTCATGTTGTGTAGGATCCAATCGTGAATGAATAGATTCCAATTCTTGAACATCAAAATCATCTTTCGTAATAGCATGAAAGTTGGTTAGCGTTAGATAGAGAATTTGATCAAGTTGACGATGAATTGCCTTGTTATCATTTCCAGAATCAAAGGTATCCCCCAAATTTTTTTCCAGCTGAGTCAGTCGCTCATAGAAATTTTTTCCTTCTCCTAATTCAATAAAAAGTTTATAAAAAACTTCAATCAAAGTGACAAGCGTTGCTGAATTATTTCGATACTGTTTCTGCAAAGCAGACGATTCTTTCAAGTAGGATTTTATTTCCTTAAATTTTTCATGTGTTTCTTCGCTAAAATATAAGCTAAGTCTTGGATTCATTTTTCCCTCCTCAATTTTTCTGAGATGATCCTGTCAAATAATTGATTTTATATCCTGGTTGAATATTAAAGATATACACATCAAATGAGATCTCATCATCTTCAATACTCTGTGCTTCCATACGAACTCCTCTAGCAACTAATTCCACATTTCTAAAGATGGGAGTTACTCGATAGCGAACATGGTGGTTCGTATTTTTTATGTAGTTAGCAATTTTATTTTCATAGTAGACCATTGATGATTGTTCATCTTCAAAATTTGCATTTAAAGCACGTGTACCTGTAAATAAATTTTTCGCATTCGCATTTTCTCCACTTAATTGAAAACCGATTAAGTGAGAACGATTATATAAATAATCTTCTTTCCCGTTGAAAATTATTTTTTTATTTTTCCACCCTGTCGGTGTGACAGACGAAATAGATTCTCTGTCTTCTGTTGGCATCAATTCTTTTCCCAAAATCGCTTCAGCAATTCCTACACGATTTAAAAAATCTAGATCAGAATATTTTTCCCAGCTGCCATTTTCTAAACTCAATTCGCTTTTTGTAAATTGTGATTTTTCATTGACGACAATCACCTGATTTTTTCCATCATACTCCTTCGATTTCAAATCATTATTTTTCAGAGTAGGATTCAAATTTGAGTCGGAATTTTTTTCTTCAGCTGAATCGGCTATGTTCAATTGAGTCGGAATATCATTTTGTGTCAAGCCAGATTTGATAGCATTAAAATTGTTAGGTTGCACGATAAAGATTGCAAGAAAAATGAGAATGATGAACAGAGATTTATTCTTCTTCATTTTTAAATACCACCTGACCGTCGTTCAGCTTCAAGTGCAGATACATCATCCATAAAATGTAACCAATTTGTGCTTAGTTCATTTACAATATCTTGTTTAACATTTAAAGCTGAAAGAGAAATTTCATTCTTCAACATCAATTCTAAAATTTGCCTTTGTTGTTCTTTGATATTAGATAATGTTTCCGCAAATTGATTATTGTACAAATTCAATCCGTCATTCATTACGATATTTTGAACTTGCGACAACATAAATTCATTAAAGCTTGGATAGTTATATTTTTTGGAAATATCTCGAAGTTGTTCAAACATATCATCAGGTATATTTCTGATTTTGATTTCTTTAGTCATCACTTTCCACCTCTCCTTCATACTCTAACCAACGTGAAATATGATCGCCATAACGATTCATTTTTTCTTCAAATTCAGATAGTATCCTGGTCTGTTTTTTCATTTGTTCCAGAACATGGTCAGAAGCTAATTTCATATTTTCCAAATGAGCAACATACAAATCTTGAGCACGATTAAATTTTCCGTACTCAATTTTTTCACGACAGATTGAGAGCAGAAAATCATTAAATGACTTAGCTTTATTTTTTTCTGCGAGTGCTTTTAGATAATTAATTTCATCATCAGTAAGCCCTCTAATCTCAATTCGATTTTGTTTTATATTTGCCATTATTTCAAATTTTCCTTTCTAAAAAACAGCGCCCTTCTTTTTTCTTTTGTCGAAGCAAAAGCAAAAAGAAGCAAAAAAGAAAACTTCAACCTCGCAACATCACGAACCTTGTCGGTTCTATTTTTGCGGTTTTTCAACACACTAACACACACAGAGGGACTAAGGTCCTTTTTAGGTGTGTTGTGTTAGAAAAGAGCATAAGGGAAACTGTCCCCACGAAGCGTGTGGAGTTGATAGTATCAACGTTTCCGGTACCGGTAATTTTCTCGGTTTCACCTACTTACACACACATGCTATACTTACCTTTACACACTTTATAGGTGTTATACTTACACTGTTTTTCTTCTTTACATACTTTTACTTACACCATTTTTGACTTCATTCGGAAGTGCAAAACTCAAAAATTAAGACTGATTTTCAGCTGGAAAGTTTCCTTCTTCACGATTTTTCTTCGCTGCTAAACGTTGTTCTTTTTCATCTTCTTTGATGAGGTTTAATTCCATTTTTAACTCTTCAAGAATTGATTCATACGACTGATTTTTATTTTTCTTCAATTTAATTTGAACATAAATTTTACCAATTTGTTTTTGAAGATTCTCTTCCGCTTCTTTACGTTCCTTTTCTAAAAGGACAACTTTTTTCCTTGCTTCTTCTAGTTGATTATCAATTTTTGTTAAATCATTTTTGGCCATGATTACTTCTCCTTTTTCTAATTTCGTATTTCTTAATTCCTTAATTTATTTCCTGCAAAGCTGGCAATTTTTTCTTTTATAATTTGGAAGTTGCTCCACAAATCGCCATCTAATTTTTTCAAATCAATCACATAAACTTCATGATCATTGTTCTTGATAGTTAGTGTAAAAGAACGTTCATCAATTTTAATTTCCTGTAGAACGAGGTACATTGAAGAAAACATTTCTCCTTTATACCCTGGATTACTATGATAGGTTATTCCATATTCATCAATATCAAGCACAACCCACTTCTGTTTTCTAATCAAACCTTTTGTACTTGTGAAAACAGTACGATGCTTTCTAACTGGTTGATTTTCCTTTGGCGCTAATTTAAGTTGTTCTTTCATTTTTCTGCCTTTCTTTTTTTGATTGATTCTAGTATAAGAGATAACTGAAAAAAATTTTTTAAAGGGACAATCATAAAAAATAAATCCCCTTAATTCAAAAATTAAGGAGATTTTTGACTGCTACTTGTTCGTAAACACAAACTCGGCTTTCATAAAAAATGCACTCTTTTTACTTATAATTGATTATGAACGAAAGAAATTCGTTCATGATATTGGAAAACTTTTTAAAGTCTTCTGAAGTTATTTCTACAAATTTTAATAACCTTTGATAACCATCGGGCTGTAAAGTTATCAAAGCGATAACTATCATCCCTAATATTCCTAAACCAATAAAGGCTAAATTAAACAATTCAACATCTTCTTTATCCATTTTAAATCGCATTTTTACCACTCCTGCATTACAACATCATAATTCAATCCCCAAATCGTAGATAACTTTTATCCCAATTTATCAGTTTCTTTTACCATTTTAATTAAATTTTTTTACCTCACTTTAATTCATTTCTACAGTTTCAATAGGGTTTGAAAATTCAAATGTTCCATCTTTGACTGCCTGTTTTTTCTTGTCCAAAGATTCTAATTTAGCCTTCAACTTTTCAATGTTTTTATAAGCTGTTTCGATGGTTCTATTCTTCGTTTCAATGTTTGTATCCAGCGTAGCAATATTCTTTTGATTGGCTTCGAGATCATCACCCGTTAGATATTTTGCTTCTGCTTGAAGACTCGCTTTTCGTGAGTTATCATCTTCAATAGATTCCTTCAATTGAGAAATTGATGTTGTCAATTTTTGAGACTGTTCATTCTGGAAATTGATTTCTTTTTCGATTTCCTGAAGAGTAAATTCTTCTCTGGAGACAACTTCAATAGCTTTGATTTCAAGTTGAGGATTTTGAGGAGTTACAAAGAATTGTACAGTGTCCTCTTCTCCAGATTTCTTCTGAGAAACCTTTTTAGAATCACTGGATGGCGATGAAATATTCACATCAATTGAGCTAGAAGAGACTGTCTGATTCGTCACATCGATCGCAAATGCACCAAAATTTTTCGGAACTCCTTTAATAATAACTGATACTTTATTATCAATGATTGGTACAACATCCATCTCTATTTTTGAGTCTTTATGTTGCGCATAGAGTTTCCATTTCAATCGTTTGGCATCGATGCCCCGATCTATCGAAGTCGTAGCATCTTTTGTCTCAAATTGTAAAACGATAATTCCAGTATCTGGTGAATATTCCTGACTGACCAGTTTCATCTCACCGCTGCCATTCGCAAAAACCTGCTTTGTTTTGAGTTGTTCTGAAGTATAGGTTTGTCTTTGTGGTGAGAAAATCGCTCCCATTAAAAGACTTAACCAGGTCACAAACAACATTGAAAAAATGACCAGTTTTCTCTTAATAATATTCTCTTGAAACCAAACTTTAGTCTTAATAAATGGCTGCAAAATTGGGCTGGATTTTATCTTTTCAATCCAGCGTTTAGAAATTTCAATTAAAGTAGACATTTTATTTCTCCTTCCTGATTTTTCCATAATACTGATTTGTTAAAGAGGTTATATCCGTCTTTTTTTCAGTACGCCACGTTCCATATAACGATAAAGAAAGAACTATAATAGCTACACAAATAGTTACGAATATATCTCTCATCAACTCGACATTCCCCAAATAAAAAGATTCAAAGACTGTCATAAAAGAAACGTCTTTCACTCCAACTAATTGAAAAAAATTTGAATTCATATGAACTAAATTTACTGCTACATATGCAATAAAGCCCAAAAAGAGATTGATTGGCACTAAAGCTAGCAAAATAAAAACAGATATTCCTCCTAAAATTGCAAAAACTCGATACCTCACATTTGTTGCAAACAACATATCAAAAGTTGACACACAACCGAACTCTTTTGGTTCATTCGATAATGTATAATTTTTTATACCTCTCAAATGTTTGTTAGCTCTTTTCTGCTTCAAACTAGATGATTTAGTTCTTCTCATGCTTCTTATATCCTTTCCAAATAAATGAAACCTTACTTTTTGGCCAAACACTTTTTAGTAACATTAAGAACGCTAATGGCAGCCTTTTCGTTTTGATTTCATTTCCAAAGTTATCACATATAGTTATCCTGAAGAGCGGTACGAACCAGATCGCAATCAAGACAGTTCCAACCACGCCATGCGCAATAGCATTTAAAAATTGATACATACTACCTCCTTAAACATATTTCAATCTTTGAAAAGCTGTCTCGGCCCACTTACTCAGCTTTATTCTTTTAGTCATTTAGGGCCTCCTGGATTGCTTTCTCATCTGCTACAATCTTTTCCTCTGAATCCCTCGAAGCATATAGATATTTCTTTATTTTTCCCTTACGAATTTTGATGATAGTTGCAGCTTTTTCAACCTGGTATTTTTCTACCAACTTTTGACCTTCTTCTGTCTGAATGTCAATGTAAAACGTAGGATAAGAACCTTTATTGGCTGCATCTACAACTACACTTTTTCCAACCTTACAGTAAGGACAATCTTTTCTATAAAATACTAGATTTACATTTTGATCAAGTACAGTATTCTGGTATTCTTTCTGAGTAAGATGAGGATCATAATCTAAGATAAAATGATCTTTATACATCCTATATCCTCCTAAAACTGCGAGACTTACAAATAAAATAACGAGAATAGCCCCTAAAGCTAACTTGATGTATCTAAAAAGCTCTCTCATCCTATTTCCTCCTCATCCATAAAATCAAATATGGATCCTTGAACATAATCAATCTTGGCCAATTCTTTTATTTCTGATTTCAAGTTGGTGAACGTTGTCATCACTTCTTGAAAAAGCAAAGGATCAAATTCCTCGGAATCCAATACACGGACAAGTGGTAACATTGGATAATGATCTCTCAATTCCTCCTGCAGATAATCTGAAATCATTTTATCATTCGAGATAACACTATCTACTCTAATAATCGCTGGAATACTAGAAATACTCTCCTCATTTTGATAAAAAGTTAAAGCTACATCCCCTGCAGAAACAGACTCAAATTTTAAGTTATCCGATGAAAGTTTAAAATAATAAGCCAATGGTTCCTGACCAACCCCTGTTAGGTAGTATCCTCTAATAATTTTGAATAACTCTGACATCGACTTTCCTCCTTCCTAACAAACTTTTAGAAGTCTAAACGGAGCTTGATACACATCTGGATAGTGAATCAATCTCTTTTTTCTCTGTTCAGGAAGTGGTTTACGATAATGTTTTTGAAGATACTGAAAAGCTAGTCCCAAAGTATCAAAAACTAAAACTTTATTCTCCCCATTACAAATATAGTCACCTAATTCAAAACTGAAAATTACGTACTTCATTCTTCTTCTCACTTTCTATTTTGGCCAATCATTGCCAGCTGATCTGTCTCTAACTCATCATCATATCCGTTTTCAAAACGAACTTGTTGACGAATCCCTATAAGTGAGAGAATTAATAAAACTCCTCCAATAAATATAAGGCTAAATAATCCAACTATAACTAAAATCATATCATTCCTCCATAGGTTATTTTATATACATGTATATCCTTGTAATAATCGTAGATATAAATGTAAGGCAGTTGACGGGTTTTTTTGATTATCCAATATCAAGTTCAAATAGAGATAGTTGTTGTGTTTGTTTAAAGCCATCTTTAACCCTTTCTATCACTCTCTGAGTAAACTCTATACTTTCTTCAAAGAAAGCAGCAATATTGGCCATATAAGCCTCCTGACGTTCTTTCTTCACCTTGATAAGGGAAAGCAAGATTGCTTTGATAGAGGCTAATCTGATGCCTCCTCCACGGCCGTGTTTGACTGTGAAGAAGATCTTTTGTTCTGTTTTGAGAGCCTTCAATACTTTATCCAATGAACGCTCAGGAATGTTCAACTTCTCTCGTATCTCTTTTTTCGTCGTCTGGATAAATGGATCCTCAGATTGATAGAAACCTTCTAAATAGGCCATTACGTCTGTTTTCCATTCATAGAGATGACTATTCTTCCTGTCAGTACGTTTCTTCTTAAACTTGTACCAACGTTGCTTCACAAAGAGATCTGAAGCCTTGAGTTCCTGATTGACCCATGCTTTACATAAAGTCATCACATAGTCACGACTAGCAGCTTCATATTTTCCTGAGTAGGCGCTTGTGATAATCTTATGATATTCAGCTGAAGAGAGTGGTTCGTCTAGATTCGCATTAAAACTAGAAAGAACCTCCTCACACTCTTCCTGATCGATTCCTGAAGAGAAGTTGGCTAAAGCTAGCGTGAAAAGAACGTTGTTTCTTCCCATCAAGGCTTTTCCACCCTTGATATTTCCCTCTCTCATCAACAATTGATACCAGGGTTCATCAATCTGTTTTACCCCTTCAGAACCTGAAATAACCGTCAAATTTGGCTTTTTACTTGGGAAGGGAAGGTCTGATTGCTTCATTGACCAATCTAACCACTCCTGAAATGAATAGGTATAGTCAGCATCAAAGAATTCAACGTTATCAGTTCGAGGAATACGAGCAATCCCAAAATGGTTACAAGTCAAATCTACTGGTAAAGTTTGAGCAAAGTAATTTCTCAAATTTTGAGAGATAGCTTTAGCCACCTTTACCACTCGAAATTGGGAATGAACTGTAACATAAGCTGATTCTGAGAGGACAAAATAGGCTTGAAATCCCTTATCAGATTTTAGAATCAACGTCGGCATAAAACCTAACTCCAGGGAAGCAGTTAAAATATCTCCTGTCGTCATTTCTTCAGCTGAAGAGGTAATATCAAAGTCAATGTAGAAGGTGTTAATCTGTCTAAGATTATCTTCAGAGTGGCCACGTGTAATCCGTCGTCCAGCATCGCTATAGCTTCCATAGCAATACACATTAGGGGTCCAGTGTGTAAACTGATCCTGATTCTCAAGCAATGATTCGACAGAGGTTAAAACAACACCACGTGCCTTCACCATATTTGCTTTTGAACGATAAGCAAATACAGACCCTCGTCTTCCTTCTTCAGCTGAAGAGATGAGCTGTAAATGGCTATTCTTAAATTTTTGTGTTCTTAATCCGTCTTTTGTGATGATGGATAAGCATTTTAATAAATCAATCTTTTCCATGATTTTTAGGTCTCTCATATTCCTTCACTAGTTATAGTTTGAAGTCAAATACACTTATAAAATATTTTTCCAAAAGCTCTAATCTATTTAAACAGTGATAGTGGAGATGGCCATACTCTAAATAGAAAATCAGTCACCTCAGAAAATAAATCAAGAATTTTTTGGAAAATTTCAAATATAAAATCTAGTAATCTCAAAAGTAGTTCAGCTTTGAAAATATATAGCAGAGCAACTACCAGTATCATTGCTAACAAGATCATTAAACTATACTTTAAAAAATTTACGGATTCTTTTTTACTGTCTGGTAAATTTGCAACCCTTTTTTCTTTCTTATTCTGTAATTCTTTACCAAAAAAATTCATAATATTACCTTACTAGTATCCAAAAAGATAAAGCCATCCATCCCAACACTGAGATAATGAGTAAACCGACTATTTCAATGAGAAAGATAAAAAACAATCCCAATAACATGAACTGCATTATTTTATTCTCAATTAATCCAGAACTTATTAACGACATTAAAATCCAGTTGGCGAGATATATTAGAAACCGAGAACAAGATATAGGAATAGCGATAAGCGAGATAAAGCAAAGAACTATATTACCCAGCACTTTCCGCAAACTCTTAGAATAAAGAATGTTTTCCCTTATGGATTTCAATCTATCCTTTGCTATGAAAAAATAATAATACAATACTGTCATACTATACCTCCTATCTTAACTCAGTGGTAGAAACTATCTACCGTAGTGAAGTTCCCCTTCACTGTCCTCGTATTCGAGCCAGTGGTCCATAACATCCGGACCTTCTTGTAACTCACGTCCAGTAGGAGAACACCACTCCTCGTTTCCATTAGATGTTACAAACACCTTTTGAAAAACACCATTTCGGTCAACGTCCACAAAGCGTGGATATGTAACAGTTTTTGTCATTTTATTTCCTCCTATGTTCATCCTCATTTATTCAACAATTCTTCTGATAACAACCTGGTCTCTTTTGCGTGTTCAAAACCAGCAATATAAGCCTCATAATCAACTTCAATTTCGATTTTTAGGCTTCTACTTTCTAATTTCCCCATACGAAGTCGTTGTTCTTCCAAAACTTCTGCTGGGATTTTTACCATCAAACCAAATTCTTCTGATGATTGAACCTGTTCCTGAAAACGTTGATCTACTCCGTTTAAGAAACCGAGTAAGTACGATTTCTTATAGTCTTTCCATCTTGCTCTTGAGACTGTAGGGAAAAGTCGTTTCAGCCGATATTTAAGGTATAAGAGTGCACCTTCGTAAACCTTACTACAAAGTTCAGCATCGGATTGATATCCAAAGAAAATTATCTGTGTGATGCCATCTTCAGGAAGTCGTCTTCTTATCGTTTTACATCTAAAATTTTCACCTAAAATAGCAGCCAACTTTTCTTGCCACCATGGAAGTCTATATTCCCATGTTCCTATTGTTTCACCAATATCTTTATGAGTTGTACTATTCGTTAAATCATTCATAGAAAGATTATGCTTCACCATAAGTCTTTGAGCCATCAGAAGGGCAGTCTGTCCCTCTTCATCGTTTGGTGCATCATAAGCTAACTCTAAAAGATTTTGTATCTTGTCAATAATTTTACTGTTCATTTCAATCCTCATTTTTATACTTTCTAGGCAAACAACTAGCGTAATGTTTTGAATCATTGACCTTTGCATTATAAAAAATCATATTATTCCCAATAATTTCTTGCCATTTAGGAATATCCTCACGATAAATGCGATTAAGTCCATAAAAGTTCCTTACAATAAATCTAACGGCTCCAATATGATCTCCTAAACCAACAACACACAACACATCATGTTCCATATCATATACCCAATGACTTTTTGAATTTGTCAGTATTTCCCAAGCAAATTCCCAATCTCTCTCAAGCCAATCATGCCCTGGTCTGTAATAAACTTTTGTCTGACAAGATTCATCATTAAAACCATAAAAACAGTGACTACACAGCGTTTTGTTTTTATCTACCCACCAGCAAGGACCATACTTTTCATCGATGCAAGGTGTAACCCAGTTGCAAGAACATCGTCTACAAATACCCGTTTTCATTTTCTATCCCTCGTTTATTCTCATACTTTTAGGTAACTTTTTACCCGGTAAACAGTAACCTTCAGATAAATCTCCTTTACTATAAAATTCAGGAGGATGTGTCATTATATGATCACTTCTTTTCCATCCTCGACGGAGTTGTTTATAAGATAAAGAAACACGCTTCTCAATCTCTTTAAAACTGAATCCCAACTTCAAATATGTTGTTACAATAGTTGTAGCATGTTCTTTGGACTCTTCGCTTCTTGTTCTTCGCTGAAAGTTAATCTGCTTATCTTCTTCATTTAATGCTATCTGATAGGCAATAAACAACTTCCGCATTTCCATAATTTTATGTTGCCAGGCTAAGCTGTAAGGTTGTCCTGAATATCGATTCACCAAGTCCTTTACGGGTTGTTTAAATTTCATCTGAAGAGGATCGAATTCGCCAAGGTCAGAAAATGGATCAATGAAACCTAGTGGTTCGCTTTGAATTAATTCATTGTATAGCGCTTCTCTGTCCATCCTAATTTATCTCCTTCTGTCAAATTCACGTCATTGAGTCAAATAAGTTTAATTGGATGGTTGTAGGCGCTTGTTCGCTGTTTCCATTCTTATCATGATCGATAACGTCAAAGATTTCTAACGTGTCTAAATTCATTACAATCTCTAATCCTACCATCGTTGAACTCCTCTCAAATAGAATTTTAAGCGAACAAAAAAGAGAACAGATTTCTCTGTTCTCCTAAAAATATTGAATTATTTGATTTTCTAAAAACTCTTACCACTTACTTCTTTTTTATTCTTAATTTTAGCTCTTTTGTAGTGCCTCCTAAAAAAAGAAAAAGAAGGAAACCAAGCCCTCCTCTAGTTACAAAATTATTTGGTTTGATTGAATAATTTCAATTTTAGCACATAATGTTCAAAAAATATTATATCATCACAACCAACCAGATTCTTTCGCTATATTAGCTGCCTCTGTTCGATTACCTGCATCTAGTTTTGAAAGAATATTGGTGACATAGTTTCGGACTGTTCCGTTGGATAGATAAAGTTTGTCTGCGATTTCTTGGTTAGAGAAGCCCTGAGCAATTCCCTTTAAAACTGCGATTTCTTGCTCCGTTAATGGATTGGGATGCGTCATCACCACTTCCATCAATTCAGGCGAATACTCCTTGCGTCCCTCTAGGACGGTGTGCAAGGTTTGCATGAGGTCTGCAATGTTTCTTTCTTTTAATACATAAGCATCTACTCCAGCCTTAACCGCACGTTCAAAATACCCTGGGCGCTTGAAGGTCGTCACTACAACTACCTTTGTTTCAAGCTTTTCTGCTCGTATCCACTCCAAGACTTCAAGACCTGTCTTAACAGGCATTTCTACGTCAAGGATGGCGATATCTACAGACTCCTTTTCTAATAGTTGGATTGCTTCTTGCCCATTCTTGGCTTGAAAGACAGACTCTACATCCGGTTGAAGTGTGAGCAACTGGCACATGGCATCTCGCAACATACTTTGATCTTCTGCGACTAATACTTTCATCTAGTTTCTCTCCTTATAAGCTAGTCGAACCTGTACTTCTGTCGGTTGTTTTTGACTAATCACATTTACCTCTCCCGAAAATGGAAGGACACGTTCTCGAATTGTATGGAGCTCATCCCCCTTTATAGAAGTAAAGCCACAGCCATCATCTCTCATTGTTAGAATGAGTTCTTTCTCTGTCCGTTCTAATTTTAAGTAAGCTTTAGACGCTTGGGCATGTTTGATGATGTTGGTCACTAATTCAAGCAAAATCATGGAAGCCGTTGACTCCAATTCCTGAGTTAAGCTAGCTGTATCTAGTTGATTAGCTATTTCCACCTCAATTCCAGCAATTTCCAGCATCTTCTTAACAGTCTCAAGCTCTGAAGCTAGGGTCCGTGATTTCAGATTTTCCACAATGGTTCGCACTTCATTCATGGAATCCTTACTGATCTGGTGAATTTCTCTTAATTCCTTTTCCACCTGTGGATAAGCCTCCATCTGAAATAACTGCAAGGCTAGATCAGTTTTAACACTAATCATAGCAAAGGTATGCCCCAGACTATCATGCAAATCTTGACCGATACGACTGCGTTCATTTTCAGCAAGCAATAGATTTATCTGCGCATTTTGCTTAGCCTGAGCTTCTTTCAAATCCTCCACAATCCGAATCCGAACCAATCCAAAAGTCATTAAATCGACAAAAGTAAGAATTACAAGTAGATAGAATAGAAACTCAACTTCGATTCTCTGAAAAATCAACAGTTGGCCCACAACAAGGACTTGAGCAAGAAGAAAAGTCCAGACATGTAAAGACTTTAAACTACGTACGCTGAAATGATAACTTAAGAGATTGGATAGGAAAAAGAAAAACCAGATATAATTAACAGCAACAAAGGCAGTATTCCCAACTACATAAGTCAGCATGAGGCCCCAATATAGCCAAGATAGGCGCTGGCTCTTAGTTGTTAAAACACCCAAATATGCCACTACAAATAGAATATCAATCAATAAATGCCAGGCAGAAAGCCACCCAGTCACTACAGGTAGGATGGGGAAAATCATAAAAATTAAACTGGCCCAAAACATATAGTGTATGCTTTTCAGTCTTTCAAGCATTAAGCATTCTCCTTATGACCTTGAAGGTAAATGGTCAAACCAAACAAAACTGCTGAAAAAACAAGTAGATAAACTGTAGCTGATAGATTGATGCTACCCTCGTTTAAGAAGGTCTTGAGCAACTCCATCAACTGATAAGTTGGTAGGCACTTCCCGATTGCTTGCATCCAGTCTGGAAATAAAGAGATGGGCATCCAGAGTCCACCTAAAACAGCCAAGCCTAGATAGAGAAGATTGCCCACGACAGACATCAGCTGATTAGAAGGCAAGAGTGTCAAGGTCAAGCCAAGCGCTACAAAAGCTACACTTCCTACTATCAGCAAGAACGCAGCCCCAATCCAGCTTCCTAAAGGCATATCCACACCTCTGACCAAGTGCCCAACTGAGAAAACAACCAGGATTGAGACCAGATAATCAACCATCATACTTGTTATCTTTGATAGATAATATTCTACCATATTTACCGGAGTATGGCGCAATGTTTTCTGCCAGTTGTTGATTTTATCTGTATGTAAAACAGCTGGGAATGAAAACATAGCTGTCGACATCATGGAAAAGGCTGTCATGGAGATGAGATAATCACGCATAAAATTAGCTGGTCCACCAGGTGTGTCCTGGTACATGCCTGAAAAGAATAAATAGAAGGCTGTAGGCATCCCTACGGATAATAGATAATAGACTAATTGTCGTTTGGTCAATAGAAATTCTATCTTGTTTAGTGCGATCCATTGTTTCATCTTAGTCATCTCCCTTTTGTGTTTCTTCAAAGATTGTATCCAGCAAGCTACGATTATTGACTTCAATTTCTTGAATCCTACATCCTGCTCGGACTAATAGTTCCCAGAAAGCATCTGCTTCGCGTGTGACTACTTGTAGAGCATCTTGTTTTTGTGACCAGTTTTCAACCAAGTTTGACTGTTCGACAACTTCCTTATATGCTAGAGGAAGGATAAAGTGCTTTTCAATCTCCTCACTGCGCATGGCTAGAGGTGTTGTATCGCGAATCAACTCTCCCTTATTCAAGACCAAGATTCGGTCTGCTGTATGCTCTACCTCTTCGATGTAATGGGACGAATAGAGAATGGTAACTCCCTGCGCTTTTAGTTCCTGAACAATTTCCCAAAAGCGTTGACGAGTTGAAGTATCCATGGCAGCAGTTGGTTCATCTAAAAAGACAAGCTTTGGTCGCCCAATCAAGGTCAAGACAAAAGAGAAGAGACGCTTTTGTCCACCTGACAATTTTTCTGCGAATTGCTCTTTTTGTTGCTGGTCAAACTGCAATAGTTGATCGATTTCCTGGTTGCTCAAGGGATTTGGGTAAATGCTTTGAAAGAAAGCAATCAACTCTTTGACCTTTAATTTTTGAACGATGACATTTTCTTGAGGGAGATAGGATCTTGTGTAGTCTAACTGAGCACTCGTCACTGGCAAGCCTTGGATGGATACTTGACCGCTTGTGACCAGTTTATCTCCAAGCAAACAGTCCAAGAGTGTTGTCTTTCCAGCACCATTTGGCCCAATCAAGGCGACGCATTCACCTTCTGTTACCTCAAAGGAAATATCCTTCAAAATAACCTTGCCCTTGATGTTTTTATTTAGGCTTTCTACCTTAATCATGTTCATCATATTCTCCTTTCAGCCACTCCTTTCCCATAAGGAAAACGACGAAAATCATAAATCCAAACCCCCAAGCACCACGGATGAATTGGAGAAACAAGGTTTGGTCAAACCAACCAGTAAATATTTCTACCAACCATACCACTAGTGACAGCCCAATAAAAAGATAGGGAATTTTTTTCATTTTTCAAACTCCTTTTTCACATCTGAGACCAATTTCAAACCTTCTCGGATAAGCCAAGACAAGATTCCAAAGCCTGCAAATAGATCCCAAGGAAAATGATAAAGTCCTTCATCCAATCCTGAAAACATGAGATAAGTCATGACTCCTGCTGCTACTAAACTCATTGCGACAACTACTTTATGTTTCATTTTTTCTTCCTCCATTTGATACATCTAGTATAATTCTTTGAAGGTATAATCACTAGAAGCTTCTGTCATGAGGAGATATGACAAATGTCATAAAAAAAGAAAGTTGCAAAATCAACTTTCTTTTTAATCTATTAAATTTTTATTCCACACTAAATAAGTATGGGTAAACTGGTTGTTGGCCTTGGTGAATCTCTACTTCAACATCTTCGAATTCTTCTGCAATTTCTTGGGCAATTTCATTGGCAAGTTCTTCGCTTCCGTCTTCACCAACATAGAAGGTTACAATTTCACTATCTTCATCCAACATATGTTTCAAGGTTTCAGTCAAGGTTTGGTGCATGTCAGGGTTTGACACAAGAATTTTCCCATCAACCATACCAAGATTATCGTTTTCATGGATTTCTAAACCATCGATTGTTGTATCACGCACAGCTGTTGTGACGCTTCCGCTAACGACATCTCTAAGAGCTGCAGTCATACGCTCTTGATTTTCTTCGATGGACTTGCTTGGATCAAAGGCAAGAAGACTTGTCAAACCTTGAGGGAGAGTGCGAGCTTCCACCACTACTGCTGGTTGTTCCAAAACTTCTGCTGCAGATTGAGCTGCCATGAAGATGTTCTTGTTGTTTGGTAGGAAGATAATGTTACGGGCATTGACCTGTTCAACAGCCTTGATAAAGTCTTCTGTTGAAGGGTTCATAGTTTGACCGCCTTCAATAACATAATCTACACCTTGAGAACGGAAGATATCTGCTAAACCTTTCCCAGCAACGACAGCAATCAAAGCATACTCTTTTTCTTCAGCTGGCTTGCTAACTTGAGCAGCTTCTTTCTCAACCTGTGCTTCGTGTTGGTTACGCATATTGTCAACTTTTACCTTAACCAAGCTACCATATTTGAGACCTTCTTGCATAACAAGTCCTGGATCTTCTGTATGGACATGGACTTTGACAATTTCATCATCGTTAACAACGAGGAGAGAATCCCCAAGTTCATTCAAGTAGTTACGGAATTCGTCGTAGTCAAAATCTTTGGCATAGGTTGGACCTTGCTTAAGAGCTACCATGATTTCAGTACAATAACCAAAGGTGATGTCCTCAGTCGCTACGTGACCAGCCACAGACTTATGATGCTCTGCATTGATCATCTCACTCATGTTGGCAGGAGTCGCTACAAAATCCTCAGATGCAATATATTCGCCAGTAAGGGCTGAAAGGAAACCTTCGTAGATGAAGACCAGTCCTTGACCACCTGAGTCTACAACACCAACCTCTTTCAATACTGGAAGCATGTCTGGCGTTTTAGCTAGAGCTGTTTTAGCACCTTCCAAGGCTGCGCGCATGACTTCAACAGCATCATCTGTCTGCTCAGCCTTTTTCTTAGCACCGATAGCAGCCCCACGAGAAACTGTCAAAATCGTTCCTTCAACTGGTTTCATCACTGCCTTATAGGCAACTTCTACACCTGATTGGAAGGCAAGAGCCAAGTCTTGACCTGTTAACTCGTCTTTATCCTTGATGGCTTGTGAAAATCCACGGAAAAGCTGAGACGTAATAACGCCTGAGTTTCCACGCGCACCCATCAAAAGACCTTTGGCAAGAATGCTCGCTACCTCGCCAACTGTAGAAGCTGGCTTGTCTGCAACTTCTTTAGCTCCATTTTCAATGGTCATTCCCATGTTTGTTCCAGTATCTCCATCTGGAACTGGAAAGACGTTTAATGAATTGACATATTCAGCTTGCTTATTCAAGCGAGTTGATGCAGCCTGCACCATTTCTTGAAATAAGCTAGTAGTAATTTTTGACACGGTTATTCTCCTACAACTTTGATATTTTGAATGTAGACATTTACAGTCTGAGCAGTAATTCCAAGTTGGTTTTCCAAACTAAAACGAACACGCTCTTGAATGTTTTTTGACACTTCGCTAATCTTTGTTCCGTAGCTCAACACGGTATATACATCAACTGCAATACTGCCATCTTCGGCCGCCTTTACGACGACACCTTTAGAATAATTTTCCTTACCTAGAAGGGCTTGGAAATTATCTTTGAGGGCATTTTTACTAGCCATACCGACCACACCAAAAATCTCAGTTGCTGCTCCACCTACGACGGTTGCAATCACTTCATCTGTTAGTTCGATTTGACCATCTTTTGTATTAATTTTTACAGTCATCCTTTTTACCTCAACTAGTTGATACTCTATTTTATCATATTTCAGCCCAAGTGTAAAAGCAGAATACTGTATCAGCGGATATTTACTCTATTTTTCAAATGATTTTATATCTACAGTAAAAGAAAAAAGACCCTAAGGTCTCCTTACTTTTATTATTAAACGCGTTCAACTTTACCTGATTTCAAAGCACGAGCTGAAGCCCAAACTTTTTTAGGTTTACCATCGATAAGAACAGTAACTTTTTGAAGGTTTGGTTTTACGGCACGTTTTGTTTGGTTCATCGCGTGTGAACGGTTGTTTCCTGATACAGTCTTACGACCTGTAAAGTAACATACTTTAGCCATTTGTGTTTTCCTCCTATTAGATCTAATATAGCGGATGTGCTAGCACCACATACCGTACTATGTTATCACACTTTCTTCATTTTTGCAAGGGAATTGGAAGATTTGTTTGTGTCTAAATTTTTGGGAGTAATCAAATATCCTTATAACTCAATAAGAAAGCGAGATTTTTCAGACAAAAAAACTGGAAAAAGTTCCTCACTTTACCCCAGCCCTTGACTATATTGCACTATTTATGCTACAATATTGTTTGACTGATTAAGCAAAGTGTGTGTTTGTCTTAATCGGTGGTGTAGGAGTTGCTGCTTCTACACCTTTTTCGTTTTTATTTACTTTATTATTGTAACACACATTAGGCAAAAAAGCAACTGTTTTGTATGAAAACATGACAAAAACACCTCTAAAAAATCTTTTTTTAGAGGCTTTTGTCTGCCTTTTTGTATTATTTATGCCCTCTTTTTCTGATAACAGCTTTGTGTGGCCTATGGTTAATACGAAATCCTGCACCTGGTCCCGTATCCCTAAATTCTTCATACTCTTGTCTCCAAGATCCAAAAAATAGATTGTATAGCTGATCGATTCGTTCAAGGAGTATCATTCTAGCCATAGTACAAGCCCCTTCGATGGACCAATACATCCCTCGATGTTTCATACGGTAAGTAACCTTTCGGTGCTGACTCTCCATTACCCCGATACCACGTGAGAATAACCCTCTAAGTTTAGGTGGTCTAGTGTCACAGAAATTTCTTAATAATTTCTTACGAAAATTGTAAAAATTATCAAGAGCTTCTTGACTTTCTGTGAGAGATTCAACTGTATCTAGTACGGTCTGAAGCAGGCTTTTCTGATGATTTTTGATGGCCTTAAAAGCAAGATCAAGTAGTGTAGATGGGTACGGCTTCAGGAATCTTTTAAGTTCTTCATTGACATGATAAGCATCCCAGAAATGCTCATGACGTTTAATCCGTAGGACCTTCTTAATTTCTTGAAATATTCTGCGAGAATATCCTTTACCATTGTCCGAGTTAGTGATAAGAAGAGTTCGATCAGTGATTTCAAAATGATTGCAGAGATAGTCTATCAATTCTTCCTTTGCTTGTTCATGACTTGTATGAATAATCTCATGCTTATTCTCTAGCACATACCGATTATTACCAACCCTCTTCGCTCCAGTATGAATCAGAAAATGAGCTAAGTCTGTATTGTGTCGTTCATCATTGCTTGATGTTGTCTTGATGAGCACACCATCTCCTTCCAGATAGATTTTATCTGCCTGGATTTTTTTCGGTTGCTCATCACCTCTAAAAAGCCGATAGCGTTCCCTCTCTGAAAAGAGTCTACCTGCCATTTTTACAGACTTCAAAACAGCGTCCTTTGTTATCTCCAGGCGATAAGCCATCTTAACTGTTCGACAAACTTCACGGTAGGATAAAACAGAAGCGTGTTTTGCCATGTGAAAAATCAACTCAGGAGAATAACGCATATACTTTTCTAGACCTAGCCACTCATCTACAGGATAACAACTTTTCTTTCCCTTTCGCCAGCGATTCCTAGAGAAGGTCACCTCTCCAAATGTAAAAACAACTGTCCTCTCTGTACTATCTATCCGCTTATATCCCCTCAGTCTCATAGAGGGAGCAATCTGCTCGTCATAATCTCTTACTCGCTTCAGGAATTGCTGCTCACGTTTGCGATCTAGTTCTGCGACAAATTCTTTTTCATCAAATCTAAACATACTCTCTATTGTACTGAAATCATGACTAGATTGAAAATATCAGAAACTTTTACAAGGTTTTTTCATCTTCAAAACGTCGGTCAACTTTCTCTTCACGACTACGCACGTGCTCCTTAACATCTCTATAATCTGTGTAATGTTTTAATGTATCGTCAAAGAACTCTTGTAAGGCTCCTTTTTCAATTTGGAATTGTTTAATCAGTTGACTGACATCTTCCAGACCCATATCTTTTGGAACTCCTAAATCATCCAAAAGTTGTACCGCCGCAAGACTATTTTCTGGAGATTGCTGGATGGCTAAAAGAGCTCCTTCAATTTTGTGATAACGTCCAAGTCGCTCATCTAGCTGTCTTAATTCCTCCTGAGTAGCCTCTATCTTTTCATTAAAACGATCTTCCAAATGTTGAAATTGTGCTCCATCTGTCACGCCGTGCTCGACCAAGAAATTATATTCCTTAATCAGCTCACGCATAGAGGAAATTTGAGCATTTTTAGTTACGAGTGTCTCGCCATTTTGTTTGGCTAATTGTCTTGCGACAGTCAAACCCATCATGTACCTATTTTTTTGTGATTGATCTGGATTGAGAAAATAAAAATAGTCTTTCTCTTTGATATAGATCGTATAATTTCCATCCTCGTTTTTATCAACTTTATGAGAAGGTATTAAAATGGTACCACTATTTAAAGCTCCCATATCCATCTGTACGTAAATACCTTGCTTACTTTCTTGTTCGACCTGCCAGGGTTCCACTTCCAATTTTAATTCAAAATCATTGGCTGTTTTTTCTTTTGATTCTTGATATTGTTCTTTCAATTCCTCCACATCAAAAACCAACTGATTCTTAGAAATTCTCTCTTTTATTTTTTCAAGAGAATAGAGTCCTTTCTTCGATAATGTATCATCTCGGACATTTCTTTGTTGGGGCTGGTCAAGCAATTTATACTTCACAAATTTGCCAGAAAAATCAATCTGAAGGTCAAGCGCAACTGCTTTTTGTTTAAAGTCTTCCAACGACAGCGAGTGCTTCAGAAGAAAATCTAGACGATCCTTAATTTCAAAGCGATAATTATTTTGTCTTCTCCAAGCAGAATACTTTGTGTAAGAATTTTTCATAGTAGGCTCAATAATTTTGGCGCCATAACGTGCCGCATGTTTGTCCGATATCGCCCTCAAATTTTTAAGGGTTTTCTTTTCCCAACGAAATTTTTTAAGCGTTGAGGTATTGGTTGTATTGAGTATGATATGATTATGAAGATGATCTTTATCCGTGTGTGTCGCAATCACAAACTCATAATTCCCACCTGTCAATTCCAACATTGTCTGACGGCCAATTTCATGAACTTGCTCAGGGGTCAAGTTGTCATCTGGAGAAAAAGACTGGATAATGTGATGAGCCAATACTTGTTTTCCTGAAGATAATTCTTTCAAGTCGTCATCTCCTTTTTTAAAGGCTGCGGCCAATTTTGTCATGACCATTTCTTCATCTGCTACACTAAAATCAGAGATCCCATTGCCAGATACTAGCTTCATTTGAAGCTCGCCATTATGATAGACAAGAGGGAAATCAAGATCACTTTCTGCAGTTTCTGATACAAGAGTTTTCGCTTCATTCAGAATATAGCGTACAGCTATTTTTAAATTGGAAGGAGTTTTAATTTGTTTGGGTGTTTTGATTACTACCATTCGTCATACGTCCTTATAGTTTTTACTTTTCGCTCCTGTAAACTTTTCTTCTCTGCGCTAGAAAGTTTGGCAGCTACCATCTCTTTCAACTCAGATAGATAGTCAATAACTTGTGCTACTTCCTCTGTCGTAACCCCTTGATTTTCGTTAGCATGCTTGGCAATTTGGTTGATGTTCGTGCCCACTCGATTGATAGCAACTCGAAGGTCTTTCAATTCAGAAAAATCAATTTGAACCACCTTCCCTTGTACCAGTTGATTCTTCGCATAGTATTGAAAAGATGGAACTCCCATTTGGGCCATCACCGTTTTAATTTGACGATCTTCCTCTGGTGTTAGTCGTATCAATTTTTGTATATAGCGTTTTCTATTTTCTCGTTTCTGCATTATTTTTTTATCCTCTTTCTCTCAAAGTCTCTGGCATTTTCTGACCAGGCATCAGCCCCTGACTTCCTTGTGGCAAGCGTAGCAAATGGATATCCATTTGCGAAATTTAAAAAAATCAGAGAAGGAGAACCCTGCAGTTTTCCTTCTTGATTTTCTCAGTTTTGGGGAAATCCCCAAGCCCCTTTCTTATATCTTTTGGAGTACAACTTCTAACAATTTATCGTAACCAACTGAAGATGTTTTTGAAAATAGATGATTGCTTATCACTATTTTCTACACTTTTTTCTTTCTGACCTTGCAACTTTTCAGCTAGGACAGAAAGTTGTTGAGTAGTTAGAGGCTGGAAAATAGACTGCCCAATTTGTATTTCTGTCAGTAAGATTTTTTCAGTGAGTACAGCTTGAAATTCTTCATCTGTAATCATCTTGAGTAGCTCAATATTTTCTTCTTCCCACTCCAAAAGAGCTGGATCTCCTTCAGGTAGTTGAGACTGTTCTTCCTCTAGTTGCTCCAGAACTTTTTGGCGAGTCAAGTCTTTAGCGTTTGGCGATACTCCTTGAACTCTGTCTCCATCCATGATTGGAATAAAGTCTGAGAGGATGATGATAAGTTGTTCTTCTTGTTCATTGGTCATGAGTGTTGTCCTCCTTGATGATGGTTTGTTTTTAATTTGACCTTGGGTTTATTTGGGGTGTCCCGTTCGGTCATTTCGAGAAACCCTTCTCTTTTTTTGATTGTGCATCTGCTTTCAACTCCTGCTTGTGATCTTCGACAGCCTGCTTGCTCTGATCTTGAAACTTCTCTAGTTTTTGTTCAAAACTACGCTTCGTTTGTTTCTCCTGACTCAATCTTAATTGTTCCAATGCTTGATCCATCCGAACCATTAAACTTTTAGCTTCTTGTTGGACAATATCCAACTGTGCTTCTAAATCAGCAAGTGTCTCCTTATCTGCAGACCATCCAGATAGATAGTTAAAGGAATACTCTGACGTATCAATACCATAGTATGAAGAAACGACATAAGCGACACTTTCAGCCTGGAGTTCAGCGGTGCTTCTAGTTAGATTTTCCTTTTGAGGATTATCTGCATGATGCAACTCTGCATGAGCCATTTCATGTAAGAAAGTTTTAATAATTTGAGCCTTGTTCATCTCATTACTACGTAAAACAATTTGATTTTCTGGGACAGAATAATATCCATGTTTATTATTTTCCATCTCTTCAAATCGAACCGATACATCATTTTCTTTTGCAATAGCCATTAGGGCACGGTAAAGATTTGCATAGTCCAAATCAGTCAGCTGTTCTTTCACTTCTGCAGCTTTTGGCATCTCCTTTCCTTCTGTCTGACTAACATCAAAAACTGGTACCAAACCAAAGAATGTAACTGTTTCTGGTTTCCCATTTTTATCCAATATTGGTTGGTTATTCTCATCCTTTTTGATCTTCGTCATAGGTTTAAAAATACGTAAAGCCTTCTCACCTTTTTTCACATAGCGACCAAAGTTTTCTTTCCACTGCTTGAAAGAAGCTACTTGCCTTGCTTCAGGATTTTGTGCAAGAATTAAGCGTAAGTTGCGATTAGAATAATTATTTAGTTGGCTCATTTTCGTTAGATAGTCTTTGTACTTATCTGAATCCAGAAACTCCTTAATCCCTTCTTTAAAATGACGACTTAATCCTGCCATATCTTTATTTTGAATAAAATCTACGACTGCAAGACTGCCAGCTACTAACACAACTTCGTCCGCTTGTAGACTCTCCTCGCCCTCTGGTTTAGAACCTGGTTTCGATCTAAAATCATACGGATTCGTTCCCTGAAGCAACTCCTCCTCATCAGAAACACCATCAGCATCCGCATCATGTTCCAACTCCTGCTTGTTGTAGCCTTGTTCTTCTAGTTTGATTTCTTCCTCTTGTGATTTCTCAAATTCTTCTCGGACTGTGGAGATCGTTTGTTCAACTTTTTCTGATAAACCTTTGATTTCTTTTTGCCATTTTTCAATAAGGGCCAATTGTTCCATAGGTGAGTCTTTGACTCCCAACTTCTCAAACCAAGCAGATAGATTTTCGACCTCAACACTATCCATTCCATCAAAAGAGATAAATCCAAGGCGACCATCATGACTACTATCTGTAAATCCAATTGGACTATTTTCCAAATCTCCAAATGGGAGTTGGGATAGAAGTTGATCTGCGTAAAGAGTATCTTCTAAAGCGTAACTGAACTGAGAAATATCTAACTCACTCGCCAATCTCTCCAGATGATACGGAGTGAATATGGCCCCATCTATCTTCATCAATTCTGGGTACTCTCTCATTTCTCGTGTTCCAAGTCTTTCTTTGTGAGCGATGGGGTTAATCTCATTCCCAATATCGTAACGGATGCCATCCTGGATCAGTTCACCATCGGGAGCGTAGATACTAAACTGGATCTTAGTTGGAGAGATGTAACCTTCTGGGCGACCATCAGTCACTTGTTTTAGTCCTTCCTGATGTAACGGATAGAAGCTCTGATTGGCCTTGTAAAGCTCTCTAGCAAAATCTTGATAAGATATCAGATCTGTTTCTTTAAAGGGCAATTTAGGCCCATCTGGGCGCTCCTCAGCCCATTGAAGGCGTACATGGTAGTTTTCTTTATAGATATGATCTTGTTTCCATTCTTTATAAAAATCTGAATTTGTGTCTAGAAGATGATCTTCTCCAGCTGCAGCAACAATCTGGTCAAATTTATCATTGTACCGTTTCGCATAGTCAAGATACTGATTCCAGGCTTGATGAAATTCTTCTGGAGTTTTTGAGATGTCACCTGGCACACCTAAATTATAGACAGTATCTAAGACTTGAGTAAACATAGCCGAATCAAGTAGTGGGCTATTCAGTGTGTTCTCAGGAGTTATTTGTTCAATTCCCTTAGTTGTATCAGGCTTGATTTCTTCAAACAAGCCATCTTTCAAAATGGTTTGCAACTCATTTCCTCTATCCTTGACATAATCCTCATTGATAGACAACTGTTCAATATTACCATCACGTTCACGAAAGACAGCAAGTATAACTTTTTCCTTAGTTTTCTCTACATCAACTTTTAGATCTCTCTTGATTTTCATGAGAGATGCAGGGACATGTTCTTCTCCTATATCTTTGAAAAGAAGCAAGAAATCCTCGTCTTTACTCTTGATAGCTTCTGAAAAGTTAAGTCGTTGCGCAATTCTCACTTCGTCTAAGTTATCCAAAACAAACGATTTAGGATCAAGAATATCCTCTAACATAGGAATAACTTGTAATTTTTCTTTTAGACTATTACTAACCAGTATTTGATTATAGTCTCCCCTTCCCTCAGCAAAATCGACTACAAAATCTCCAGCATTCCTACCTGGAACAACTGGCCTGATTCCTGTTAAGTGTAAAAAGTTTTCTCGTTTAAAATTAACATCTAACAAACTCACCTCTCCATTATTGGAATAGAAATAATAGATTTTACTATTCGCTAATTCCTCTAAATACCATTGAGATGATTTCTGAATAGAACCAGCATACTGATTCATTCTTTTCAAATCATCAGATGTAATTGGATGGTATTTCGATTGTCTTCGTTGCACTTCCTCAAAAGTTGTGCTAAAATGTAAGTAACGATAGGGTGATGTCGGGTGACTGGCAACAGTTTGCTCAAAGGTTGCTGATAATTCAGCTTCAGGTTCGGCACTGCCTACAGCATCATGCTGTGAATAGCCCTCTCCACCACTGGCCCTATCATTCATTTGCTCCTGGGAACTCTCAGGAGCTTTTTCTGTGCTCTGAATTTGTTTTTTGGGCTCCCTACCATCTCCAAGAGGATTGGAAGGTTTTTCATAGGTCACTGTTTTGTCCGAATCAATAACCATTTGTTTTCTAGGCTCTACTGAAAAACCTATATTATTCCAGTTTCCCTTCAACCACGCTGCATCTTCAGGAGAAAGGTGGTTGGTATCAGGAAAAGAACTTGATGAGTGAATTTCCTCAGTCTTCTCCAGTTGTTTTTCCTGCTTCAGAATCTCATTCCAGTCTGTCTTCTCCTGGCCTTCACGTTGTGGTGGTCTTGCATCGATAGTTGGGATTTTCTTCTCCCGTAGTTTGGTGATAAAGTCTGTACCTGCTTTATCACGATCAACTGCCAGCGTGATGAGATCATCGTATTTGTGATCTTGGAAAAGTGTGGAGGTTTCCGCTGCAACAGATAGGAATCTCGAGGTACGTGTTAGTTCGCTAGACTTGGTATAATCCCTTTCATCCATCGCAATCTCCCCTCGCTCCTGCAAAATTTCAAGAACATAGTGAGACAAAACTCCCTCTTTTAATCCTTCCATCGCAACCAGTCGAACATCGTTTAATTCGCCCTTATGAAGCTCATAATAGCTCATAAGGTCAATTGGTGCCTCTGTCACAATTAAACGCTCAGGAGAGCCTATAGAAACGTTTAAGCCACTGATAGCCTCTGATTGATACATGATTTGTTTCAAGTAGCCCTTACCTGGATGACGTTCCTGATCAGGAACAAGTCCCTGAAGGCTCGCACCTACCAGTTGCTGATTTCTATCCAAGTATTTAAAAACCAATACGTCTTCTATAACGCCCTCTTTGTCCTTACGTTTAGCTTGGGCTAATACTCCCTTCTCAAGGAAGAAGTCGATTGTATCATCAGAGAGACCTCTAATCTCCTTAAGATAGGCTCTCGCCTCCACAAATGGTTGTTCGTAAGGCGCTAGTGTATAGTTGAAGGGTTTTCGCTCTTCCTCTACTGGTTTTGCTTCAGGAAAGGAACCTGTCTCCAAGAATACCATAGCATCTTTATAGCTGACATTTTGCATTTGTTGCACGAGATTGATAGTATCGCCAAAGAGGTTTTGAGAATACCAATGCCAGGTATTTTTCACAGTATCAATCTTAAACGAGTCATGCTCGGCCCAGTAATACTCTCGGTGTGACTTTCTCTTCATTTCCATTCCGAGACTACGAGCTACTTCTAAAATATCCAGCGATTTTGCCTGTGCTTTTGTTAAAACCATCCTGTTTCCTCCTCGACCAATTCCTTGAATAAAAGATAACCCTCAGGAGTTGCATCTAGTTCACTAACAACTATTGGATCTTCCTGACTCGTTGTCACAAAAAGATGAGGAGCTAATTGATAGAAAGTCTCCTCATCTGCCTGTTTGAATAGCTGCCAAATAGCATAACGTTCTGGGGCTAAATTTTCTAGCTTTAATGCTAGAACCTGCGAGATACTCTCCAGGTATCCTAATTGTGTTTTAGGTGTTTCCATCCTACTATCCTTTCTGTATGTTAGGCCACGAATAACTCTTTTAGCTGCGGAGTCAAATCGTTGGCATATAAAAGCAAGCCATCGATGTCTGTTCCTTTTCGAGTATATTCGTACCAGTTTTCTTTGTCTTCAGGAGAACTTGCAATCTCATCTTTTCTAGGATGATCATAGACACTTGCTTTTTTATCTCTGAAGACATTTTGTTTAGAAATAAAAACCAATCCTTCTTCTACCCCAATTCTTGCGACTTCATCTGGAGTTAGAAGGGGACGGCCTTGAATTTGTTTATTTTCACTTGATGATCCATTCCGATAACTATGTGATTTTGAGGTAGATCGAGTACGTATAGTCTGCTTACCTGACCTTGTAGAATAGTATTCCATCGTATCCTTGTCATTTGTCCCTAAAAATAGGTGAGTAGCACAGTTATTAAAGATGGTCTTCCAATCACTTTTATAAAGTGATTCTAGCTGATTGACAGCTTGGATGATAATCTTAATAGACATCTCACGACTACGAATAGAAGAGAGAACCTGAGCGAAGTTTGGAATACGGCCAATTTGTGCAAACTCATCGAAGATAAACTGAATGTGGCGAAGATTTTTTCTACTGTAGCCAGGTACTTTCCCTTGCAGGATATCATCAGCCTTATGTGTGAGAACCTCAAATCCAATCGCAAACAAGATTGAGGAAAGAAAATTAAAGGCGTTATTGGTTTCAGGAATAGCAATAAAAACGGCTGTCTTTTTCGTATTCCAGGTATCCATTTCCATGGTATCCTCACTGATCAAGTTTCGTACATCTTCATGGTCAAAGATAGAATAGCGAGAAGACAAAATCGCTACCACACTGTTTCTTGTCTCACCTCTGAAGTTTTGGAATAATTTCCACTGTTTATAAGCATAGTTGTTAGGTTGATGTTCGTTCAGTTCTTCAAACATCTGCTCGACAGGACTTGGTACATCTGGATCCTCTCGATACATATTTCTTAATAGATCCGCAACGTGGCCCAGGTTTGGCACATATAACTGGACTCCAGTTTCAGGATCCTTAGAGTCAAAATAGAGATAACCAATCAATGCACGTTGCAGCATCAACTCTGCTTGAACCCAGAAGTCTTCTCCAGTATGTTCACTCTTCTTCGTTCCCTCAGTAATTGCTTCAGAGATACGATCAATATCTAGCTCAGACTTCATGTAATGAAAAGGATTAAACCGATCTGAATTCTTGAGCCGAATCAAATCAAAGATTTTAACAGCAAAGCCAGCTTTTTCAAGCATCTTCCCAACTTCGTGTACCAGGTTTCCTTTTGGATCTGTCACAACAAAGTTTGAGTTCATCTGCATTAAATTTGGCAGTACAAAAGTAAAGGTTTTACCGTCTCCTGGAAGACCAATGACAATCACATTTTTATTGAGCTGAACATTGTAGGCTAAGCGAAAGTTAAATAGGCCCATTTTAACCTGTTTTGAAAAAATCATATTCTTATCAAAATCAACATCTTCAAACCGTCTCATTTCCTTCAAAGTCGCAAAACGAGCACTACCTTGTTCTTCTCCTTGGCGATATAAATTCTTATCCATAGAAGCATAAACAAGCATTGGGAGGCCGAATCCAATCAACCCTGCATATAAGGCTCCTGAATCAAAGAAAACACCAAAAGAGAAGCGTTCCCAGTGTTCTAGCAACCAACGAAGTCGCAACATTCCCATAAAAGGTACTGCTGCAGTCGAAAGTTGGTAGTAATGGTAAAAGGACTGGAAAATAACAAATGAAAATAGCCCCACCACCAGGTAGGGCCATATAGGTTTTCTAATCATCGTGTCTTCTCCTTCCCAATCTCCTTCGTAACTACTGGCATCGTTCCTTTATAGACCTTATTTGTCTTATAGTAATTGATTTTATCTTCAGGAGTCATTTCATGTGGTTTCTTCAGCATCTTTTTCGCAAACTCTTCCAATTTTTCTGGGCTTTTCGTGATGTCTGCCAACATCTCTTTGAGAGCCTTTTCTACCAAGGTGCGATTTTTTGTTTCAAAGAAGAGATAAGTTGCACCATCTTTTTGATGATAAGTAAAACCTATCTTATACTCCTCCAGGTAATGCTTCAACTTGGCCAAGTGAACTTCACTATTTAACAACTTCTCGACATCTTTTTTTGATTTGGTGGCCATAAAATCATTAAAACGTGTCTCCCCTTCAAAGGTTCGGTTCGCTGCCTTATGTTGTTTCTTTTCATAATGGGCTTTTGCGAGGGCATACAGAGCTTGTATCGTCATCTCCAGGGTAACTTTTCCTTTCAAAGCCAGAGAATGACTGACTTTTTCTTGATCCATGTAAGACCTCCTTTATTTTGGATAATTGGATAGTTCTGGCTTAGCAATAATCTGGAATCCGTAAGGTGCTGAAGGTTCTTCCTTTAAAGTAACTACCAAGCGTTTCTGACTTCTGTTCTCACCGTCTTTCACGGCCACTACATAGGTTAGCTGATAAGTTTCTTCATCAACAATCAAGCTAGATTCCAAAATCACAGACTGCAGTTGACCTGCTTGTCTATCTATCGTTAATTGAGGAGCTATGAAATCAGCCATTTTCCCTTTATCAGAGTAAAGGGCTGGCAAAAAGTAACGTGAAAAGGCATCTAGTTCCCCTGTTTTTGACTGAATGGTTTTTAGATTTGAAAGTTCCTTGGATACGGCCGAGAGTTGCTTTTCTTGATGGTAAACTAGCGTAAGTGATAAGCCAGCAAGTGTCAGACTTCCTACTAGACTCAATAACACCAAAACTCTTCCTAAATCCACCCAAAAAGAGCGTTTAGAATAGGTTCGAAGTTTGGGAGTTTCATGTTTCAAGGAAGAGGCTTCAGCTTTTTCTTCAGGAGTCTTCTCTTGATGTTTTGTTTTTGGCTGGCGCTTAAAGAGTGAGCTTTTTGATTCTTTTACTTTAGCCTCCTTGTTATTAACCGTACCAGGCTTCAGGAAGAGGCTATCTGCGATCCCCTCAAACGGCAAATAGACATCTTCTTGGTACACCACTACATTCTTTTTATCCAGTTCCTCTACCAATAAAACGGCCTCTGCCTCCTGGTGTTTAACCTTAGCATTTTCTCGCTCCAGCGCTTGATACACAAGGTCCCGATTTTTATACGTTGTGGTCGTGTTTTGTGTCAGATTGGTTAAACGATACATCTTTTTCAACTCCTTTCAATTTTCCTTCAGCAAGAGCTGTTTCAATATCAGCCCAGGTTAAATTATGTTCGGCCAAGTAGTTTGACCGTTCCTCATGTTTGGCCAGAATGATTTGAGTTTCTAGCTGCTGCAGTTTCTCTTCTTCCTTCTTGGCCTTGGCCATATAGTCAGCTAAGCGGTCTTCCGCTTTCTGTTTTTGTTTTTCCAAAGTTTCTAATTTTGTCATTGTTCCTTTTTCCCTTCTGTACTTTGTGTTTGGTTAGTGATTGGTTTGTTTAACGATGGAATACTCGCCTTTTCGCTGGTGTTCAAGCTGTCCACAATCAAAATGGGGTCAATATGATTTACCAGGTATTTCCCATCTTGCTTGCTGAAGCGAATCCGTATGGTCCTTGAAGATCCTACGTTTGTTTGGGCGTTAGTATAATCATACTTCTTCTGTAACTGTGTCTGAGTGTATCTCACTTGAGCTAGGGCAACATGGTTTTCTTGATCGATGTAGATGGTAGAAGACTTCATCTGTGTATCCACTACATAGCCCTTATAGGTTTGTACCGTTGGTTCTTCTTCAGAGTTCACTTCCTGATTGTAAGCAGCTTCTGTCATATAGGGTAAATAGCGATTTCTATTTTCTCCCAGATCCTGCTTATTGAAGTAAGCCGTCAAAAATTCCTTCACGTATTCTTGAGTTAGTTCGCTTCCCTCTACTTTGGTTTCTTGTTGAGTAGTTTCAGCATCCTGTTTAGCTTTCTTTTGCGCTGAGGTTGCTGCTCCAATCCAGAATACGAATCCTAGAACTAGCACAACTCCTATAAGGATTCCTCCTATTTTCAGGAGTTTCAATTTCTCCATATCTATCATTTTCATGATTTACCTTCTTTCTTTTTTAATTCGGTGTCGCAAATGTATAGTAGTCAGCTGGATAGAGAACACGAAAATGGACCTTATCCTGTACACCTTGGACATTACATTCCGAAACTAGGAATGAACCGTCTGGGTTCACAGCTTCCACAATCGCAACATGACCGTATCCACCTGGTGTCCCACCAAATCCACCTAGAATTGATACAACAGCCCCTCTCGTTGGTGACGTACTGTACTTCCATCCTTTTGCGACTAGGCTTGTTACCCAATCCTGACCATTTCCAAGGTAACCATAGGACCCTGATAAGTCTGTAATCGTTCCTAGTTCAACTAAACGATTATACGCATACCAAGTACATTGACCAACTGGGTAGCCGCTTCCTTGTTGTGTAGTCATAGAAGCTTGTGTAGGAGGGTGCTCCACTTTTGACTGATACTCGGCAGGGAAATTCCAGGAAGATGCTAAGGCTCCACCTCCTCGAACTTGTTGAGTAAGAAAAGCGTGGATCTGCTTAGCATTATTCTGGCGCTCTAAGACCTTATCTCCAGAGTTTCCTTCCCAATTAACCAGGAAACGCTCTGTAAGCGTCTCTACATCCTCTGTACTAGTTAGAATTGAAGTTAGTCCTGTGATATAGTAAGGAGTATCCCCCTCCAACATAAAATCCAGTTGCAGTTCCAAATCATACCACTTCTTATTCTTAGATTTTGCATAGTTTAATAATAGAGTATGTCTCGTGGAGCCATCCGCTGTATCTGTCCACTGTCCCAATCCTAAACCTCGTCGAAGAATATTTGGGTACCTTCCGTTATAAATCGCTGGTCCTCCTATAGCTAACCAGGACTCATCATCCCATGAAGAAGAATCAGCCCCTACTGGTGGGCTAAGATAGTCTCCTTCAGCACGTTTAGGATTGATATTACTTTCAGTTGCAAAGTTCCCAAGCATGGCTGCCAAACCATTATCTGTTAGCCCTGGTACCTTTTGCTTCAGGTAATCTTTTATCGCTCGTGATTTTTGCCCCAAATCGCCATTAAGTGTGGTAATGACTGAGGTTGTCTGATTGTACGTGACAGATTGAAAGTAAAAGCCTGGATTAACTGATGTCCACTTTTCTTTCTTATCCTTTGTCTCTTTTTCCTCCAATTTTTGATACTGAATGATCTGGTAACCATTTGCCGTTACCTTCCCAACCTCATCTCCAGCTTTGACCTGATCACCGTCAGAAACACGGATATTTCCTACCTCTTCATAAGTAAAGATGGCTTTATCTGTTTTGATGGATACAGTCGTATCATCTGTCACACTGACTTGACCGTCAATAGGAGCTCTTAGAGCTTGTCCTGTTGAAGCTTTTAGTTGTGTTTTTTCATAAATTTCACTCTTAGAGGTATAACCAAATCTCTTCAGGATAACTAAAGGGGCTTGATAAGAAGGATCGTCCTCCTGGTAAAAAGGGTTAGCTAGTTCTTGATAAGAGGGGTATCGACCAACTTCTTTAGTCAACTCCTCTAGCTCTTTATACTCTTCTAACTCGCTATCACTCAACTTAGTCCACTTGAGATCTGACGAGGGGCCATATAAGTCAGCCATCTTCTTCAAATTGTGAGGGTCATCATTCAAATGATTCCAAAGATCATTCAAGGCATCTGAATAATGATTGAAACCTAACGTCCCAGCCCATTCACCACCAGTCCCCTCATTCCAATTACTTTCTGGTTTCCAATCGCTACCGTAGCGAAAGTTCATGAAAAAGATCATGTCATCGATGTTTGTCCAATAGTCTACCTTATCATTGGACTTCTCTCGATCTCGTTTACTGATTTGAAGCCAGGATTTGTTCAAGTCAAATTCATTTTGTTGGACTGGACCACTCCCTCCAAAAACAGACATAAATATCCCAAATACTGCAAAGATGATAAACATTAAGAAATAGGACTTGACAGCTAAAGGATTTGTTAAAATCGAACGTAGTATTTTTGACGAAAACTTTAAGACTTTTCCTGTACGTTTTGATGCCTTCCCAAACTTTGAACGTCCCAGTCGCTTTTTGGCATGTTTCATTTTTTTGCTGAGTTTTCCTTCCCAGGAGAACTCTTTTGGTGTTCGAGTATACCCTCGCCCTCTGATGAAATTATAGCTTCTATTGAGCTGTCCATAGCTATGATTGATTGAATACTTGGATAATTTTCCTACAGCATTTAACGCTCTTTTAGAGGCGTTTACCTGGTATTTAAATTGACGAATATTTTGCCTCGCCTGAACCCAGTCTCCAAGAATCTCATTATCTCTGACTGTCTTCTCAACGTCGTGTCTCGCTTTCATTCGAGCACTTTGTTTTGCACGTTTCTTTAGGCGATTAGGGATATAACTGTCATCAGCCTTTTTAGCTCGTTTATAGAGCGTTGTGGCAATTTGTTTTTCTAACTTTGCTCGATCACGTTGTTGCTTAAAGAAAAGACCTCTAGCTGTTGCTTGAGGTCCTTTGTGTAGTTTATAATCTTTGTTCGCTAAGCGATAATTCTTCTTAGCTTTTTTAAATGCAACTTTTGAGTCTAAACGTGCTTCTTTAGGAGCTTTTTTATTATTGAGGGATGTTCCTTCTTTGATTCTCCTCTTACGCTCCTGTTTTAATTGTTTGGGATCACTTTCAAACAAAAGAAATCACCTCTCTTTCTATTTTTTTAACCATCTGTCGCAACCAATTGATACAGTTTGGTATCTTTAGGGATAGGATTTTCAAATGGGACAATGGTATCTCCAGCCACAATCAAACCAGTACCCTTTGCTTTTGGCCGCAAGACAAATCGCTCTAGTGAAGGCGTAAGAGGGATAACCTGCTCCAGGGCTTCCAGGTCCGTTCGTTTCAGCTTCAGGAGGGCTAGAAACTCACAGTTTGCGACTAGCTTTCTACCTTCTTCTGTAGATAAAACAGTCTCTGGATTCTGTGTAATCCCTGTTGGGATGGCTCCGTACTTACGAATACGTGAGTATAGTTCTGTAAAGAAGGTCGCTTGCAGTTTATTTTTGAAGTAGAGCTGCAACTCATCAAAGTACAACCATGTAATGGTTTTACCTTGGTTATTGACTACCTGGTTCCAGATAAAGTCCTGAATCACCAGGAGGGCAAATGGCTTCAATTTACCACTCAACTGCTTGAGATTGAAGATAATAAAGCGACTATTCATATTGACGTTTGTAGGGTGTGCAAAGATATCATTTGATCCAACCGTATAAGGTTCTGCCTTCAGCGCCAGATCCTTAGCAACGGCTTCAGGTTGACGTTCCAAAACCGCTTGCCAATCCTTAAAGGTTGGTTTTTCAAATTCCTCATAGGTCTGTCTCGTTACACGGTCAATCATCGCAAATTCATCGTCTGATACTTCAGAGAATATATTCTCAAACAGGGTTGATAAGAGGTTTGATTTTTGGCCAATCGGGTCACTATCTTCTGCCTGCAATTTATCCTTATCAGGTAGATCCAACAAGTTAAAGTGATGTTGTGATCCAGGAGCGATTGTGATGATTTCAGCACCTAATTCTCGACCAATATCACTGTATTCATCTTCAGGATCGACGATAATGGTATTATCTTCAGGGTAACGTAGTTTGGTAGGAATAATCTCCCCTCCTTTAGCAAGAACAGACTTTCCTGATCCTGAATTCCCAAAGATACAACCTGAACCTGTATTCAAGTCTTTCTTACGGTCAACTGTGATAGCGTTCTTAGATAGCTGATTCTGGCCATAATAAATTGCACGTGGACTGTTAGATCGAAGATCTACGTTGGTAAATGGAACTTGCGTGGCCAGGTTACTCGTAGTCATATCTCTCATAAAACGTCGTTTTACGTTGATAAATGGAATCCCAATCGGTAGAATCGTATTCAAGGATTCTTCCTGGTACAAGTAACACTTATCCAGTTCTACCGTATTCTTACGGACAGATCGTTGAACCTGCTCTGTGTAGATATTCAACTCTTCCAGAGTGTCAGCTATGAAGAAAATCGTCATCACACCTGAAAACATTTTTTGGTCATTGTCCTGGAGTTCTTCAGTCCATTTCTCTGTTTCGCGAGATGTCTCCACAGCTTTCCCACCAACGGCCAGGTCACTTCCATAACCTTCTTTTGCGGCAGCCTTCTGACTTTTGATCATTTCCCTACGTACACTTGACTTAACTGTCTTGATTTTCTTCAGGGCATCTGCAGTATCATAGGGCTTAGCATGCAGACTGATAGCCAGTTCAATTCCTGTATCCAGGATATTCTTAATCAGTTTGTCATTCAAGAAGGTAGGATATTGTCTAACATACATCACCCTTGCGAAACAATCATCAATTTTCATATGATCTTTTTCAAACTTCAGATAGTTTGGAGCTACAAAGTCCCTGGTGGATAATCCAGAAATAGCGATGTCTTCATAGTTAAAATCAATAAAACCTTCTCGCCTCAAGAGTTTTCGGAAGATAAGAAGACGATCCAATCCCTCTAACTCCTTAAAGGAGATTCCTAAGCCACTGTATTGACTTTCAATAACGCTGGCTGTATCATCAAGGATTCTTCTAGCTTGATGATCCTGGTCTGTTTGGGTAGTAATCGTCAGATATTTTTCTACCTTGAAGGTGTTTTGTTCCTGAGAAAAACGATCATTGATCATCGCATTGTATTCTTTACGATAATCATCATATCCGTCTCCAACCAATTCATAGCGAATAGAAGATAAGCTATTGCTTTCTACTCGACGATTCAGGATCAATAGCTGCATATCATTGTCAATGTCCAGCGAATTAAAAATATCAGCGCTTGTTTCAATAATATCAATTCGCTCATCATCTGTTGCAGTAATATAGCTTGTATCACCTAGGCGATAGGTCTTTGAAAATTGATCATTTGTAATTTTCATGAGGCCATCAGGCATCAACCATTGATAATTAAGACTATTCTGTGTAGATGCCGTCATGGTACGTCTTAGACGTTTGGCCCGTTCCCGTTCCTCCTTAGAGAGTTTCGGGGTTTTCTTTCGGCCGAATAAATTCATTTCTTGTGTATTCCTTTCTGTCATAATCTGTCTGATAAGAGCGTTCCTGCTTGGTTAACATGAAACGAACATTATCTTTAATTTTCTCATCGAAATAACACCCGAAAATAACAAAAGGCGCTAATAACAAAATATCAACGCCATAAAGAATAGTATCAGGTGCCTTCAGCCAATAGAGGATGGTTGTGACAACTACTGTCAATGCGATACCAAATAGTAGCACTAACTGTCTCAGTGTCATATACCCTAAAACTGGCCTTTCGTAGCTATCTAAAGCCTTTAAAAATTCACTGCCTAAACGTGTCATTCTGTTCCTTTCTTTCCATTATCTGGGCCGTAAAAGGTATCTACAATTCCTGCAGAGCGTAAAGCAGATTCCAATGCCGATCTCGCTAGCTCAGAAGCTGCAATACCTCTTACCTTCAATTCCCATAACTCTTCCTCTTTTTCCTTAATTAAATTATCCATCCAAGCATTGTCTTGCACAAGCTCATCTCGCCGTTGCTTGAGTTCTTCTAAATTCATACTTTATCCTTTCCATCAAAAAAACAGCTCTTCTTTAGAACTGTTTCATTACCTACTATTTTTATTTATTGAGAAGTCTTTGCCAGAACGATCGTTTTTGTAAATACTCTATCTTCTCTTCTGCTACATTTTTCAGTCTACGTAAACGTTGTGATTCATTGGTTAGACGTTGATTTTTAGAGATAATTTCTCCTTTTTCCTGCTTCAATCTTTGTTTATCTGATTCTAGTTTTTGATTATCCTTTTCTAACTTCTTGTAATACTCCTCCTCTTCGTGATAGTTTCTCAAGATTGTTTCGGCTTGCTTAATTTCTTTTCTCAGCTGGTTGACTTTCTCAGTTTTTTGATTGAAGTTCTCTTCCAACTTCTCAATTTTTGCCTGCAATTCCTGACACTGTTCCTCATAAGTTTTCAAAGTTTTGTACTTCCTTTCATTATCATCTAAAAAGACAAATGCTTCTATGTGGTATTTATCAAAATTCCCATACAGTTTATAGTTTGTTTCCTGATAAACTTTCCTCACTCTATCAGCAATACTTCTAACCTGTTCAGGTGAAGTAAATTCTTTAGGAACATAAATTTTAGTAGATTCAGGGAAGTGAGCTCTGGCTTCAAACAAGGGAATGCCTTCTTTAGCTAATTTTATCCGTTTAACAGGTTCTGGTCTTCTGGTGTTATAAAATTCAATTCCTAGTTGACCATTTAAACGGTAGTATTCAGAATAAGGATAAGTCTCATCAATATCAATCAAGAGCTTTAGAATAACAAAGTCTTCATCTTCAAATACAATCCGTTGCATCGGAGAAATAGCTTTAGGAAAAATATAAGCCGTATGATTGTCATATTCAATCTGAAATTTCTCAATAGTCTTGAAAGCCTCGATAAAAGCATTCAGCTCAGAGGAATACTCAAAGCTACTTTCTAGCCCCTTTAACGGGCTCTCTTCACCTGGATAGTAACTAAAGTATGGTTGACCTACATAGCGACCATCTTTTTTCTGACTACTTCTTGGATTGACCTTAAGACCTGTTTCCAAGTCAAAAAGAGTTGCCTGTTCTTTCGGCGTCGTAATAATTTGTGCTCGCCCCTTTAGAGCGAGTGCTTGAAAAGCATTCACAATCTCTTCTTCTCCAGATTCTTTCCGCCATACTGCATAAAACTTCGAAACAGCCATACCATCTCTCCTTCAGCATTATCTCTTCATTATACCATAATCTAGTTCACCTGCATGATATTTTTGGCCATTCGTTGGCTACCAAATATCATGACAATGTAAATAATTCCTTTTGCGATTGCTACGAGTGCAGTTATAAAAGCTCCAGTATTGCTAAGTGTCAATAAATCATTCGTGACAATGGCTGGGTAAAGCATGATTACAACCACTAGAATCAATCCCTGAAGGACAGCAGCAGCATAGAGCTTAAAGAAACCAAGGCAGATCGGGCGTAAGCTATCCACCATGTAACAAGCGACAATAATTTTAGCGATTCCCTTATACGTGTAAAGCGTAAAGGAGCGTAACAAGATCAACAACTTAGTCGATATCTGACCGACAAAATCAACAACCGCATAAACAATTTTAAAGAATGATTTCTCAATCATACCCAAACCTTTAAAATCTGGTGGCTCAGAACTGAAAGGATCTGTAGCATTCTTGGCTACTAACTTAATGATAACATTGAACAACCATGACAAGGCATCAAAAATCGCATCCACATAGAGGATAAAAAAGAGCGCAATAGCATATTTGAGGATTTCTTCAATCCAAAGCTGAAAAGACAGCTCCCCACCATTGCTTTTAAGTTGTTGGTGCCAATTCATGAGGTTGATCCCCATAAAAAGGAGAAGAAGCAAAATTGCTACCTTCTCCATCGATCCCGAAACAGTTTCCATCAATTCATAGGCTGTCGCATTATAGTCTTTCAGACTCATGGTTAGTTGATCAAGTGTGGATTGGTCCATAAAACCACCTCCTCTTTCTTCTTCATCCTAACCAAGAGATTGAAGACCTGTTGCTAAAGCTGTAAAGAGGGCTTTTAGAACGGCACCTAAAAGTGCACCTAGTATCAAACTTTGGATTCCTTTATCCTTCTTATCATCCAATTCACGTTTGATTCCTACTGCTAAGTCCCAGGCACCCCAAGCGGCCCAACCAATACCGATAATCCCACCGATATTCCCAATTTTGTTAATAAAATCTACAACTGCATCCATTATTTTTTCTCGCTTTCTTTTATAAAAAAGGTACTAAGAAAATTCCTTAGCACCTACATTGTTTATTCAATACTATGTTTCATCCGTTGGACGAAAGGTTAGAGAGAGGGCTGTAATCACAGCTAAGACAACGATAATAGTTGTTTCCCACCAATAGTAGATGGGGACCTTTTGAGGAAAGAAAAAGTTAGTCATAAGCCAATCTAACTGCTTCTCTACATCTGCAGAGGGACCTGATTTTGTTATCCAAAAATATATTTCCCAAAAAGCAGCATAGCCTAGGACAACTACAATCTTAAATACTACCCATCCAATTGCTGTCGCAATCAAGCTTTTAATCAGATTGAAGATAAAGAGGAGAAACATGAGTGGAGTCGCAACCATCAAAACGGCAGCTCTCGCAATTACACTCGGTAGATTCTTTATTCCTGACCAGATGGCTTTTCCTAGCCAACGTAGACCTTTTTTCCACTTCTTCTCTTCAGGTTTGGTGACTTCTGATTTTGTTTGAGTTGGGGTATAGTATCTATATCCACTTCTAGTCACATGTGCATCCATTTTCGTGTCCTTTCTCATCTCTCTTCCCCCTCTTTTTTATGGCTTCATTATACCATAGACGAGGGGGAATTTCTAGATGTTCTATTTTTTATGTTTACGAAGCCCTGCTCCTGCAAGACTCAACAATCCCAAAATCATTCCCCAAGTTGGAAGCATGCTTGCTGCTGTTCCAGTATTTGGTAGTGATTGTTTTGGTTTTCCTGGTTCTTCAGGTTTTGGTGATTCTGGAGTGTGGGTTGTCACTTTAGCCGTCATCTCTTGTAAATTGACTGTATTGATAAAGGTATTTTCAACCTTCCCAGCTGCAATACGTTCGACTTCGATATAAAAATCAACGTCAAACGTACCTTTAACTCCTAGAGAGTTCAAAAACTCTTTGTCAATAGTGTAAGCCCACTTACCGTCTTTTTCGTTCCATGTGACTTTAACGATTTTCTTAATAAAGTCAGAGTTTGCACTTTGATTAAACTCAAATTGGAAGGCATACACAGAGCCTTTAGCAATCTTGTCTCCTGCCTTAACCACTTTACCGTCAGACAAGACTACATCATAAGGAAGAACCAAGTCTTTTTCAGCAACGTATTCTGTACCACGAATGACACCAGACCAATTACCTGTGTATCTATCATGCTTCAAGTCAAGCATATCAATACCGTCATACCGGTAAAGAGTGTCGTGTTTAGAAGGAACAGTCACACCGTCCAAGAGGTAACGTAGGTACTCGCCAATTTGAATTTCTTGACCGTCACGAATCTTCTTATCGTCTTTATGATCCAAAGCGTGTTTTTCAGGTTTCAAGTCAGGAACTTGCACAGTTACCAAGTTAGAAATAGAGCCATTACCAAAGTCAATTTGGTTAAAGTCGTTTTTCACAATTTTGCCTTTTTCTACAAGCAAACGTGCAGGAAGCTCAATCGTGATATTCTTAGCTTGTTTCACATAGTTTTTATAGAATGAAGCAGAATCTTTCGCTACCCAAAGGTAAAATTCGCCTTTAGGATTCAAACCAGCTTCTTTCAAAATGCTTTGAATTTCTTTTGTACGTTGTTTTTCAGAAAGAACATGGTACATATTAAACAAAGCCTTAACGTCTTTACCAGTAGAATCCTTCATAGTGATTTTGCTGTCATCTACCTTGTAAGCACCATCTTGAACATCATCTGCCATAGCCCATGTCTTACCATAAGTTTTAGAATCAGCAGTAAACGTTGAATAAGGCTTATAATCAGTAGTCAAACTGAATTTTACATTCTTATCGAATGTATTAGCCCCATCAATATTATGTCCGAATGTATCAACAATAGCCTTTTTAGGTTTTGGAGTTGATGGTTTCACACGCAAGCGTGAATAGTTCACTTTTACAGTAGGAACTAAAGGCATTTCAGGAATTCTTTTCTTCTCTGGTGGAGTTGGAGGAGCTGGAATTGGGAGTGGTGTACGAGGTACAAACTCTTTTGGTTTCTCCAATTTAGGTTTAGGAATTTCCTTAGTGTCTTTTGGCTCGTACTTAGGTTTTTCAGGTGGTGTAGTCAAGACTGTTACAGGAACAGTTGCACTTGCTTTGCCAAACAATCCAACAGCCCAGTTTTCATCTTCAAAGATTTCTTTATCAGTTGGAACAGGCTTACCTTCTGCAATAGCTTTATTTTTAGCACTTTTACGAACATAATCAATATCAGATTGCGAACGTTTCCCTACTCCATTGTAGTAAGAGAGGTTCAATGTAGAACCATGCCCTACAGAAAGAAGTGAACCAAGTGGAATATCTGACTCGTCTCCAACGTTTTCGTAATGTTTACCATCAGCAGACTTATGTTCGCCCTTATAGTATTCTTTCCCATCACGAGTGATTTTCTTAATTTCTGAACCTTTTGGATTGAGGACAAGCCCTTCTGTTCCATCTTCGTAAGTCAAACGCAACTCTTGTCCCCAGTCAATGTCATTGAACATTGAAGCAATAGTCAAGATAGCTTTTTGTTTGTTTTTTTCTAGGAAGAACTCAATTTTAGGATTGAACTCAACTAAGTTCCAAAAACCAAAATTGATAGAACCATCTTTGGCGTATTCATAAATTTTAATTTTTGTGTCTGTCAATGATTTCCCATTTTCAACCCATTCTTTTTCAACTTTATTCAAAGTGAATTTAGCAGAGATTTTTTCCCCTTTTTCATTTTCAGCAACGTTATGAATCGTGAAAGAATCGCCTGATTTTGGCTCTTGAAGTTGACCTAACAAACCTTTACCTTTAACGATAAGGTCTTTACGACTACCTGAGATAGTTGAATCGGCATGAAGTCCAATATAGTCTTTGACCTTCATCAATCCTTCTAACCCTTCAAATGAAGCAGTCATTTTTTTGTAGTAATTGACGCTTCCACGTTGGCTTTCGTCGTAATCGCCGTAAACCGTGATATGAGGTTTTTCAGCTTTTACACCCTTCTTAGCAAGTTCTTCTTTTTCTTTGTTGTACTTAGCAAGATCGCTTTCATATTTTGCTTGTTTTTTTTCATAATCAGCTTTTAAATCAGCGTTGTCCTTTTCAACCTGTTTATTATAGGTTTCTTGGTCTGCTACAGCTTTTTTGTAGTTAGCTTCTTTTGTAGCGTTGTCCTTTGCGATACGCTCATTTTCAGCTTTGGTATCAGCTTCTTTTTTAGCATTGTCAGCAAGAATAGCCTTATTTTCAGCTTCAATACGTTTGACTTCTGCTTCATGATCTTTTACAGCTTTTTCAAACTTATCTTGTTTATCCTTGTTTTCTTTTTCGATTACTTCACGTTCTTTAGTAGTTTTATCAACTTTAGAAGAATAATCAGCAGTCACAGCTTTGACATCTTTTTCCTGTTTAGCATAATCAGCTTCAATTTCTTTCTG
Organism: Streptococcus sp. HMSC070B10; assembly: GCF_001808665.1. Taxonomy (GTDB): domain Bacteria; phylum Bacillota; class Bacilli; order Lactobacillales; family Streptococcaceae; genus Streptococcus. The sequence continues at coordinate 133,923 of NZ_KV794214.1, forward strand.
CTTACCTGCTACTGTTTCAGAGGTTGCAACACCTTTGTCCTGAACTGCTCCAACTTCAACTTTAACGCCTACTTTTTTAGCGTCTGTTACAGCTTTGTCAAGATTGTCATGAGCAATAGGAACTTCTACTTCTGTTTTCTTTTCTACAGCAACAGGCTTATCAGTTGAAACTTCATCAGCCGATACAGTACCATTAAACGCCATACCCAACATTGCAAGTGCCAAGATTACTCCACAAGCTCCTGCAACTTTTGTTTTACGGATTGAACCGAACGCTTTAGTTTCTTTTGTTTTAAACATACTTTCTTTTCTCCTTTACTTAATTAAAATAGTTTCTTCTTGTAGAAATAACTAACTGCTGTCAATAACATTCCACCGATTGCAGCTAGGAAACTTTTTTCTGTTCCTGTGTTTGGAAGGGTTTTGAGCTTACCATCTTTGTCTGTAACAGAGATAGTCTTATCTTCGTTGACAGTACCACCGACCTCTTCAGGAGCAACCACTGAACCATCTGAAAGAACTACGTTTCCGTCTTGGGTGCTAACAATTGACGCACCTGTATTTGTTTCAACAGGAGCTTTTGTCACATCATGAACTACTTGACCTGTTGCGGTTGAAGTAGTCCCGATTTGTGATTTTCCTTGCTCATTGGCCTCATCTGTTGTTTTTGGCTTTTCAGCTTTTGGCAATTCAGGTTGGACTTCTGGGTTACCTTTGTTGGTTACTACCGCTTCAGAGAGCTCTGGTTGAATTGC
>NZ_KV794214.1:134777-178793 GCF_001808665.1 Streptococcus sp. HMSC070B10
AGAGCTCTGGTTGAATTGCAGGTTCACCTTTGTCTGTAGTTGATGATGTATCTGGTGTTGTTGGAGCAACTGGAGTAACTGAAGGCTCTGTTGGCTGAACTGCTGGAGCCTCTGTTTCTGTTGAGGCGCTTGGTGCTGTCGGCGTAACTACTTCTGTTGTTGGAGCTGAAGAGTCAATTGGTGCAAGTTCATCTGCTGATACATAACCAGCTTGTGCTAGTGCGATAGTTGAAAGTGCTAGTGTAGCTAATACTTGTTTCTTATTCATTTTCATTTTTCCTTTTCTTTATTTATTTTTCAGGTTATAACCTTTTCCAGTTAAACGAAGCTCCATTCCTGATGGTGTCTTAACTTTTCGAGCTATAACTTGAGCATCTCTCTTAATAGTGCGAATTTGATCATAAACCTTTTTATAAGGCAAATGAAATTCAACATCCCTTAAAAGACCGTCTACGTATCCTCTAGCCTGTTTGACTGCATAGTCTGGCTTCAGAATAAGGTCTGTGCCGTCCTCTAAGCGAGCTGTCGCACCTCCTTGTTTTCCTAAGTTTTTTAAGTCCTTTAGGCGGACGGTTATTTCATCTGTCATAGATTTCTCCTTGAAGTTGAAAGGCGAAATAACGCCGTGCTGTGTAAAAACGTATTTTTACATCGGTATTTCATGCGCTGGGTTTATAGTCTAGGAACCCTTACTCCTTCAGCTTATGATTATTATCATGCTTTTTCGTTCAGTGGCTGGACTAGATATCCTTTTCTAGTTTGCTACTCGCCCCCGTTTCTTTTTTATCCATAGCCACGCTGTATCAGGGCAAGCCTTGTATTCAGTTTTCAAAGGTCTGTAGTTTAATGACTTCTCGGTCAATATAGATTTATCTGTACTAGGTTTGGTCCGATTCTGATCCTAACAGGTAGTCAATAGTTACCCCAAAGTATTCTGCAACATTTTTGGCATTCTCCAGACTTATCTGACTATATCCTGTCTCCCAGTTAGATATTGTGTTGCGAAACACTCCTATCTGATCAGCCAAAGTCTGTTGTGACAACCTGGCTTTTTTTCGTAATTCTCTGATACGATTTTGTGTTTGTTTCCTCACATCTACTTGTCTCCTTCATTATTTAGACTTGATAATATTTCATCATCCATCAGAGGAGCATTCTTCAGTTCCAGCATGACAAGCCCTATTCCATACGCTAAGACCAATAAAGCCATTGTAACTAGTTTAAACATTACTATCCTCCTGATATCTTCCTTATTTTATCCGATAAGTTATCTTCCTCACCCATCTAGGATTGATGGAAAACGGCGGAGTTGCTGATGTAAAATCCATACTTGCTCCTGTTCCAAATGAACTTGATACCAATTTTTCTAGTTCCTCTAAGTTGGAAGTGACGGAAATACTGTCTACCGTTTTATCAAAATACTCTACAATCATTTCAATCTCTTGAACTGGCTGGGAAGGTCTAGCTTTCATAGCTTGCCCTCCGTTAATTCTCTCTTGGTTATTAAACAATCCCATAAAGTCACCTCTTATTTTTTATGTATTTCAACTCAGCCTGTCTATGTGCTATAATTTTAGCTTCCAATCGTCTCTCTTCCTTAAGATTTTCAAGCATCCTCATGAGATACGCTAACGGGTGCTCACAATCATAAGGAATCCGCTCAATCATATCAATCACTTCATGACTTGTGATATATTCCTCTGCTAAATATTGACCAATTTTCATTTTCTGACGATGCGTAAGACTGTAATTTTGAGAATCTCCTGTAAAAATATCTATTTGACAAAACTTCCCATTATAACGATCTGCAATCACTTGTAAGAGAGAGTAATATTTTGGCGGAATATAGTTCACAAAATTCTCTTTGAAAGATTGAGAGTTAGGTTCAGTAGGTTGCGCCAATTCTTCAGAATTGGTTGCAACCTTTCTAGAACTATTATTCTTACTATATTCAGTTTTACTAGAATCTTTATAATTCGGGTCAACATTATTAACTAACCCATTATAAATTTTTGACGCATCCGGTAAATTATTTTTACGGGGTCTATTTTGTCGCTTTTCTACTCGTTTTTGGAATGCTCTTTCTTGACGTTCTATCCGTTCTTGTTTATATTTTTCTGCATCATAAGTCATGACATTACCAATATAGATACGATTTGCTAATTGTCCATCTGCATTTGAAAATTGACTAAGTTCATAAATTAATCCATAATCCGAAAGATCTTTTTTTATTTTAATGGCTGTTGGCTTTGAGCAATTAAAGTATCGTTGTATCTCTGCATTTGAAAACTCAATATATACACGTCCTAGTTCATCTACCCATCCATTCTTAGCAGATAACTCCAAACGATTTTTCATCATACTATACAATACTTTACAATCTGTGCGAAGCTCCCTATAGTGCTCGTCCTCCCACAAAACCCAAGCCATAGGAAAATAGCGTTCAGAGGTTTGCATCTGTTCCAGAGTTATAGCCGAAAATTGTTCTAAATCACCCATAATATCATCCTTCAAATAATCTTAGACTCAAATTACCATTTTCCGCTATACAGATTGTCTTTTCGGCTTCCATCGTTTCAATTGCCTTAACAATTCTATCCCGTGACCAGCCTGTTTGTCTCATCAGATCAACGACTATTATATTTTTCGTTAATCTGGCTAATGCTGTATGTTGTTTCGTTTTCATCAAATCTCCTTTCCTAAAAGAGGCACATTGAATATTTCAATACCAATATCAAAAAAATATTTCTGTACTTACTCATCTCTACTGTGTAGTTTTTCGTCTAGTTCTTTCAGAAGTGCATTTTTATAGTCCATCGCTTCAGCTAAAGTAGGAAATCGCTTTGTATAACGAACACCATCTCTTATAATTTGTACTCTATATGATTTCAATTTAGAACTGTAGGTGATATTTTTTATTCTTGTTGTCTTATTCGTTTTTCTTGGACTGGGATTTAGTATGTTTGAAATTCTAGCTTTTTCACGTGTTTTCCTATCTCGACCAAACTTCGCCCCTAAATCCCGACTTTTCTCCAAAGCAAGGCAACCACAAGAATAATTCTTTCCCTTCAGCAAATTAAAAATTTCTACTTCACAAATACGTCCGCATTCGCAACGACATATAGCATAGCTATAAGTACGAGAAACATTTTCTTTCTTTTTAGGACCTGTCAGTTTAATAACTGTTAGCCTTTGAAATTTCTGACCTATTAATTCCTGGTATTTTAAAATGTTTTCTTTTTTACGTGTTTTGGGAAACCCATCTTTATTCTCGTATTCTCTTAGAACGTTATCACGATGTTTAATCGCATCTTCTAATATTTCAAATGTTTTTGAATATCTTTTTCCTTGACGAGTAATCGAAAGCACGAATTTACCTTTTTGAAATTGGATGTTTTTCTCTTTTTGCCAATATAGCTGAAATACTCCTTTCTCTGAAAGAAATAACTCCGATGGTTGAACTTCTAGTACTTTAGAAAGTTTGTGAGCTTTATCTTTATCCAAACCTCTTATGCCATTTTCCCATCGATTTATAGCAGATGTAGAAAAGCCTGTTGTGCTCGATAGCATCTTAAGCGTCAGTCCTTTTCGTTCTCTTAATTCCTTAATTCTATTTTGAAGTTTAACCATAGATATTTTACCTCTCTAAATTTAAAATTCTGCATACAACTACATCATAATAGATAATGAAAAATTCTTTTTTAAAGGGACAATCAATTTGTAGCGGATGAAAAAGCCAAACCCTATCGAGGTCATCGTACGGCGACACCTTTTCTTCAGAATTTCCTTCAGGAATACAATCAACCATATTTTCATTCTTATCAAGATCTATTACATCGAAAATTTCTAACGAATCAATATCCATAATAATTTCAATATTACATTTTTCCTCTTTCCTTAATTTTTACAACGAAAAAAGAGAGCGATTTTCTCACTCTCTCAAGTTATATGATATTTAATTTTTCACTTTCCCAAAACTCTAGACACTTAGGGAAGATTTTTTATTTAACGTAGACAATTCCCAACTTCCCAAAGGCCACATCTCCACGGATAATCAAGGTTTTGCTGGTTGGGGCTAGAGGAGTATCTGCCTTGGCTACGCCACAGAAAGTTTCTACCTTTAAATCAACTCCCCAATGTTGAGGAACATAGATAACTGCATTCCCAAAACCGACTTCTATCTTCAAGGTTGCGCTATCTCCCAACATCTCTGCATTGTCATAATAAATCTTGGCATTCCCAAAACCAACTTCTACTTGATCCTCTACCAATTCTTGCTCTTGCTTGTAGAAAGTCCCACTTCCAAAAGCGACTTCCTTGTCTGAAAGAATGGTCTTTTCACCATCATCCCACCATTTTTTCCCATTCCAAGTTCTGTTAGAATGAGTGAGTGCGCTGACACCCATTACGATTAAAATACTAGCCAAAATAAGTGAAACAGGAGATAGCTGAATCCAATTATAAAAAAGATTCACTATATTTAACGCTATTAATGCTAAAAAAGTAGCTGTTGTCCAATGATGCCTAAGAAAAGATTCTACCGCCTTATAAAGGAGAAAAGCAATAAAGATGAAGGGAGAATACTTAGTCTCCAAGGATGGGACACCATAATGTCCCTGAAACAGAATCCATGCCGCCAAAATAAGCAACACAATACCAAATGCTTTCTTTTTCATGTTCTTACCTCATGTTTCTTAGATTTTCTTTTAGGAGGGATTGGTAATGCCGTGACACATGAACCTCCTTGTGGGTCTGATAAAAGGAAATGGTGCCCGTTCCTGAAAAGGACTTGTCCACCGAATAAACCTGCCGGATATTGGCAATAGTTGACTTGGATACCCGACTAAAATAGCGAGGAAGGATAGCCTCTAACTCATAGAGTTTAAGCCGAACTTCATAGGCATCTTTCTGAGTATGGGCATAAATCTTGTTACCTTCTGTCTCAAAGAAGAGAATTTCCGACAAATCCAGATAATATTCACCCGTCCCCTTGTAAAAAATTAACCTAGGAGACTTGGACTCTTGCAAGAGTCGCTGTAATTCCGCAATCTCATCTGTCAAAGCTGTCGCCTTGATGACAATTTCAGTTTCCTCTAAATTGCTGTCAATTTCGATTCGTAACTTCATTCCATCTCCTTTCTGACTCTACTATATCAAAGCTAAAATAAGAAAACAAGAGCAAAAAAGCAAGTGGTTACTTTAGCCCCGTAAGTGGTTCTAGGACCCCCTTAACTTACATGTCAAAATAGAAAGAAAATCACACCCCACACAAGTCCGCAAGCATAACCAACCAAGACATCCTTGGGATAATGCACTCCCCCTAAGACTCTCACTAGACCTAGGATGGCTGACAAGAGCAACAAGATAACCCCTACAGCTAGACTAGCATGTAAGCAAGCCATGGAGATAATGGTTGCTGAAAAGACATGACGACTAGGCATAGACTGACCAGGACTATCTCTGTCTAGTAGAGGCACAATTTCCCAAACTTCATAAGGCCTAGGAGCATTGATTTTCTTACGGAGAAGGGACAAAATCACAAAACCTGACGCTGGAATAAACAGGTAGATCCAGACCTGTTTCCCTAGTCCTTCTTGGAGATAGGTAATTACTAACAAGATTAGATAAACTATAGGCATGACTACTGTCATCAACCGATTGAAAGCTCTTAGCAACCTCAGAAAGATAGGCTTCTTTTCAATCTTACCAGCAATGTGGTCATACCATTCTTGATAATTTTTCATATATTTTCTCATCACTTACTCAAATTTTGCTTACAGGGAAGCACTTGTCTTCTAGTATAGTGCAGAAAAAGAAGGCCGTCAAGCCTTCTTTGGGTTTATTCTTCTACTTCGTCTTCTGTAAATTGACTGTTATAGAGATCAGCGTAGAAGCCTCCTTGTGCCATCAAATCATCATGATTTCCTTGTTCGATGATATTGCCATCTTTCATGACAAGAATCAAATCAGCATTTCGGATAGTAGACAAGCGGTGGGCGATGACAAAGGAAGTTCTTCCCTCCATCAGTCGGTCCATAGCTTTCTGAATCAATTCCTCAGTACGAGTATCAACCGAAGAGGTCGCCTCATCCAGAATTAGGAGTGGCGCATCTTTCAGCAAAGCACGAGCAATGGTCAAGAGTTGTTTTTGTCCGACAGACAAGGTCACTGTATCATCCAAGACGGTATCGTAACCATCTGGTAGAGTCATGATAAAGTGGTGAATCCCAACAGCCTTGCTGGCTTCAATCACGCGCTCATCACTAATACCTGTTTGGTTATAGATGAGATTGTCACGAATGGTCCCTTCAAAGAGCCAAGTGTCCTGCAAAACCATTGAAAAGGCATCGTGTACTTCCGAACGCTTCATCTCCTTGGTATCCACGCCATCAATGCGGATACTTCCATTATCAATCTCATAGAACTTCATCAAAAGATTGACAATGGTTGTCTTCCCAGCTCCGGTCGGTCCGACAATGGCAACCTTTTGACCTGCATGAGCAGTCGCAGAAAAGTCATGGATAATAGTTCGCTCTGGTGTGTAACCAAAGGAAACTCGATCAAAGACCACTTGCCCTTTCATATCGCTCAATTGTCTTTCTTTATGGGATTCATCTTCCATTTCCTCTTCAGCTAAAAATTCAAAGACACGTCCCATGGCTGCGCTAGCCTGCTGAAGACTGGTAATCCCTTGGGCAATTTGTGAAAGAGGCTGAGAAAAGATACGAACATAGGCCATAAAGGCAACGATAATCCCGATACTGATGTGTCCACTTAAAGCCAAGGCTGCACCAACAATAATCACTAGGGCATAGCTAAAGTTCCCAATAAACATCATAATCGGCATCATAATCCCTGAAATAAACTGAGATTTCCAGATACTATCATACAGACGATTGTTTAATTTCGCAAACTCTTCTTTCGTACTCTCGATAGCATTGTAACTGGTCACCACATTATGGCCAGAGTACATTTCTTCCACATAGCCATTGACAGCTGCCAAATTCTGTTGCTGACTCTTAAAGAATCCCTGTGATTTGCCCATAAAGACAGACACGAAAGCAAAACCAATAAGAGTTGAAACAACCGTCACCAAAGCTAAAATCCAGTTCATTCCAAACATGGTTACCAAGACTGCCACGACCAATAAAGTGGATGAAAGAACTGTTCCCAGACTTTGATTGAGGGATTGAGCTGCAGTGTCAACGTCATTGGTCACACGAGACAAGGTATCCCCCTGAGCATGTCCATCAAAATATCCTAATGGAAGACGATTAATTTTCTCTGCAATCGCTGTTCTCAAACGCTCTGAAAAACGTTGAATGGCTGTTGTAAATAGAAAGGCCTGCAAATAATTTGATAGGAGTCCAATCACATAGATGACGGCCAAAAAACCACCAATGGCTGCAACCGCCGCGACATCCACACTTGTTGCCAGACCACTGGCAATGATATTGGTCATTTCCTTGATTCGGGTTGGGCCATAAACAGTAATGATATTGGATACGATTGTTGCTAGAAAGGCAATCAGAAGGGCAAACTGGAGACCTGCAAGATAGGGTTTACTTTGTTTCCAAAGAGACATTTTCTTATTTTCCATGTTCCAATTCCTCCTTCGATAGTTGTGAATAGGCAATTTCTTGGTAAACTTCGTTATTAGCTAGAAGTTCCTTGTGGGTGCCTTGTCCCACGACTTTACCTTGATCCAAGACCAAAATCAAATCTGCATCCATAATCGTTGAAATACGCTGTGCGACAATGAGCTTGGTCATAGACTTGGTTTTTTCAGCTAGCTCTTGGCGTAGGACACGATCTGTCTTGTAATCCAAGGCTGAGAAGGAGTCATCAAAGATGAGGATTTCTGGCTTACGAGCCAAGGCACGCGCAATGGCCAGACGCTGTCTTTGTCCACCTGAGAAGTTGGTTCCTCCTTGGGCTACTTCTGACTCTAAGCCCGCTTCCTTGTCTTCGATAAAGTTCTTAGACTGGGCCAATTCCAAGGCCTGCCACATAGCCTCCTCACTAAGTGGTGTTTCTTTGCTGCGTCCAAAGTCTAGATTGCCCTTGACATCCCCTGAAAAGAGAACAGCTTTTTGTGGAATATAGCCAACCTTGTTGCGCAAATCTTCCAAACCGTAATCTTGAACATTAACTCCGTCCACTAGAATTTCTCCTGCTGATACGTCATAAAAACGTGGAATCAGATTGACCAGAGTTGATTTACCAGAACCTGTTGACCCTATAAAGGCCACTGTTTGACCAGCTTCCGCTCTAAAGCTAACATGCTCGATAACTGCCTCCGAATTTGCCGCATAGCGGAAGGTCACATCCTTAAATTCGACCTGACCTTTGAGATTTTCATCAGCCAACTGCACTTGAGCAGGATTTTGGATAGAAGAATGCAAATCTAGAACCTGATTAATCCGCTTGGCAGAGACCATAGTTCGAGGAAGAACGATGAAGAGCGCCCCCATGAGAAGGAATCCCATGACAACCTGCATGGCATAAGACATGAAAACAACCATATCACTAAAGAGAGGCAGACGAGCTGTAGGAACAGCATCGTTGATCACATAGGCCCCAATCCAATAAATCGCCACACTCAAACCACTTGAAATCCCCATCATGATGGGATTCAAAATGGCCATGAGACGGTTGACAAACAAATTCAAACGGGTCAATTCATCATTTGCTGCTGCAAATTTTTCATCTTGGTACTTTTCAGCATTGTAGGCACGAACAACGCGAATACCTGTTAGACTCTCCCGAGTGATACTATTCAGTTTATCAGTCAGACTTTGAATCAAGGACTGTTTTGGAAAGGCTAGCGTCATCAAAACTGTTGTCATCAAAACATTGACAATCACTGCCACAAGAACAGCCCAGAGCCAGTATTCTGAATGGCCTAAAATCTTCCCTATAGCCCAGATAGCCATAATCGGACCACGCGTAACCACTTGCAAGCCCATGGTGATCAACATCTGAACTTGAGTAATATCATTAGTGGTACGAGTTAGGAGACTTGGAATAGAGAATTTCTTAATCTCTGTCTGCGAGTAATCCAAAACTCGGTTAAAAATATCACTTCTCAGTCTACTAGTATAGGAAGCCGCCACTCTGGATGCAAAAAATCCAACTGCGACTGCGGACAAGAAGGCAAAAAAAGACATTCCGACCATCATACCTGCTGGTTGCCATAACTCATCTAAACTAGTTCCTTGAGTCCCCAGCAAATCCGTGATTTTCGAGATATAGGTCGGAACTTCCAACTCTAGGTAGACTGAAAAGCAGGTAAAGAGAATGGCTAGTAAAATCATCCCCCATTCTTTTCTACTAATTCGTTTGGCTAATTTCTTCATTATCTCCTCCTATTCTCTTGATATTTTCCTGTAGTTGATTGAGGACTTTCTCAAAAATCAGTAATTCATCTCCATCAATGTCTGCCATCAACTGGTTGTCAATGCGTTCAAAGAAGGCTTTAACCTGCTTCATCTGAGAACGCGATTTTTCCGTCAGACGAACAAACTTGGCCCGCCTATCGACAGGACTCGCCTCCAATTCCACCAAACCATTTTGCACCATACGCTTGACCAAGTTACTCGCCACAGACTTGGTAATATTTAGTTCCTGCTCGATATCTTTAATCAAGACCAAGTCTTGATTTCCCTCACGGCTATCCAAAAAACGTACAACCTGACCTTGAGGTCCACCCATAAATTCAATGCCACAACGTTTGGCTTCCTTTTGCACCATCAAATGAATCTGGTGACCAAAACGCTTAAAAACTAACATCGGTTTGTCCATACTAACTCCTTTCTAACCATTGCATTTGGTTCTCCTGAGAACTAAATAAGTTTTCATGAGAACTATTTTACCACTTTGAAAAGAGATGTCAAGAAAAAGTTTTCAAGAGAACTATTTTAGTTTAAATTGACATTAGGCAATATTTTTTATACAATAAGCACTAACTACTGTGGATAGAAATCCATTCACTTAATGAAGGAAGAAAACTTTCAAATGAAACCAGAAGAACAAAGAGTTTTAGGAATCTTAGCAACCATTTTTGGAGCCATCGCACTTTTAGGATCCTGGATCCCGTTTATTAACTATCTATCGTTGTTCATCGCCATCGTCGCATTTATCTTGGGGATTATCGGCCTTATCGTCAACCTCAAAAAACGGAAAACAATGGCTATTATCGGAACATCCCTGGCAGTTGCCTCTGTTGTACTTTTCTTTACGACTCAGGCACTATACGCTGATGTCTTCAAAGAGTATGCCAAGGAGTTTAACCGTTCCTACATGGATACGAGTGCATCAATGGAACGCGAAGAAAAAAGCGGCTTGACAGACGATACCTCCGCCTGGACCCAAGAACAGTTCGACGCCTTAGTCGAAGGTGACCTTGACAACAAAGGAAAAGGTGGTACCAACTACGAGGATATTATCAACAAACACGGAAAGCCAGATTCCGAGTTTGACTTCACTCTTGGGGGTTACAATACGAAAAAAATCACCTATATCTCTATTGGAGACAAGATCAAGACTGTTACCTTAACTTTTGCAAAACAGGATAATGGACAGCTCTTGCTCGTCCAAAAACATGCAGTCGGTCTAGGTCTAGAAAAAAGCAAGCAACAAAACGATTCTGAAACCAGATTCTAAGTTCAAATATCAAAAAAACGAACAGCTAGTAAAACTGTTCGTTTTTCTATTAGAATCCATCTACGTTTGTGTAGATCTTTTGTACGTCTTCGTCGTCTTCAAGAACGCTGTAAAGTTTTTCAAAGGTTTCAAGATCATCGCCTGACAATTCCACTTCTGACTGAGGAATCATTTCCAATTCAGTCACTTGGAATTCTTCGATACCTGACTCACGAAGGGCAACGATAGCCTTATGAAGGTCAGTTGGAGCTGTGTAAACTGTGATTGTCCCTTCTTCTGCTTCTACATCATCCACATCCACATCTGCTTCTAGCAATTGCTCAAAGACCGCGTCCGCATCTTCACCTGCAAATACGATAACTCCCTTGTTGTCAAAGAGGTATGAAACTGAACCTGAAGCGCCCATGTTTCCGCCATTTTTACCAAAAGCTGCACGAACATTAGCCGCTGTACGGTTAACGTTTGAAGTCAAAGTATCCACGATCAACATAGAACCATTTGGTCCAAAACCTTCGTAACGTCCTTCTGTAAAGGTTTCGTCTGTGTTTCCTTTAGCCTTATCCAAAGCCTTATCGATAACGTGTTTTGGCACTTGAGCTTGTTTAGCACGGTCGATAACGAATTTCAAGGCTGAGTTTGATTCTGGATCTGGATCACCTTTTTTAGCTGCTACATATATTTCTACACCAAATTTTGCATATACTTTAGAGTTAGCTCCATCTTTAGCCGTTTTCTTGGCTACGATATTGGCCCATTTACGTCCCATTAGGAATCTCCTTTTTTCACATTTTAATCTTTCTTATTATAACACAAGTTTTTTCGATTTTCACTAGAGGAAACGGATTTTATTTAGCAAATCGAGCTATGATGACACTTTTGTTGCCAAGATGGCCTTGCCTTCTTTTATCAAAGGATGACGGAAGAGTGAGAAGTACAGTTGAATGGTCATAGCAACCCAGATAAGGGGTTCACAAAGGATAACACCCCTATAGCCCCCCCAAGGAATAATCAAGACCACAAAAGCGATTTTTCCGATTAGTTCAATAAAGCTGGAAACCAGAGGAAGGACCTTTTGCCCCAAGCCCTGCAAGCAATTGCGATAAATCAACAAGAGACTCAAAATAGGATAAAAGGCTGAGCTGATTTGCAAGTAGAGACTACCATTTTCTACCAAGTAGCCATCCGTTGAACTGGCCAAGAAGGAAACCAAGGCAGGACTGGCAAAAAAGAGGAAGACACAAACAAACACTGCCCAGGACATACTTAGACGACTGCCGATTCGAAGGCCTTGAACAATGCGGTCTGGTCGCTTGGCACCAAGATTCTGAGAAGCAAAGGTCGTCATTGACGCAGAAATAGCAGTCATAGGAAGAAGGGCGAAGGCCATAATGCGTCGAGCCGCCGTCTGGGCACTAATAATCACGGCACCAAAGGTATTAACAGAAGACTGTAAAATCACACTACCAATGGACACAATGGAACTCATCAAGCCCATAGCCAAACCTTGCTCCAAAAGATCCGCATACAAGGCCTTGTCCCATTTGAAATGCTTAAACTGAGGCAAGAGTTCTGGAACGCTTTTGCGGATATAATAAAAGCAAAGAACCGCTGATAATCCTTGTGAGATAATAGTCGCAAGTCCCGCAGATTGAACTCCAAGATGCAATTGCGTAATAAAATAGAGATCCAGAACCACATTAACCAAGGCAGAGAAAATCAGAAAGCCAAGGGCTGCTAGACTGTCCCCAATAGACCGCAACAAACCTGCAAAGAGGTTATAGGCAAAGCTGACACCAACACAAGTCACAATCATAGAAATATATTGATAGGATTGTGGAAGGATTTCTACAGGGGTATCTAAGTATTGCAAGAGAGGATACAAACCAAGAAAGCCCAGTAGCATCACTACAACACTCAAAATTGCACCTAAAATCCAGGTGGCCGCTACAGCTTCCTTGATTTTAGTGAAATTTCGAGCCCCATAATAGCGAGCAATGACAATCCCCATCCCATTACCAACACCAAGTGTAAAGCCTATAATCAAGTCAAAAATAGCAGTTGTTGCCCCAACTGCAGCCAAGGAATCTTGACCAAGGAATCGTCCAACAATCAAGACATCAGCAGTGTTATAGAGCTGTTGGAAAATATTGGATAGCAAGATTGGGAAGGCAAAACTCAAAAGCGAGGGAAGAATAGGACCATGAATCAAATCCACTGTTCGTTTTTTATTCATAAGACTATTATATCAGCTTTCGAAAGGAGCGACAAGAAACAGCAAACTATAGGCAATCTGAAATATTTAACAAATAATCGAAAAAGCAGTGGATTCCTCCACTACTTTGACAGCTTATTCTTCAATTTCGATTTCAAGCTCATCGCCTAGGTCAAGAGTTACTTCTTCATTCACAGAATCTGCTTGAACTGCTTCATCTTTTTTGCTTTCAGCAGCTTCTTCTCCATCAATCAAACCAAATTGAACACGGACTTGATGGTCAATTTCATCAAAGATTTCTGGATTATCTGCCAAGTATTTCTTAGCATTTTCAGAACCTTGCCCGATTTTCTCATCCTTGTAAGAGTACCAAGCTCCTGCTTTTTTGATGATATCCAAATCACTTGCAATCTTCAAAAGCTCACCAGTCTTAGAAATTCCTTCTCCGTACATGATTTCAACGAAGGCTTCCTTAAATGGCGGAGCCACCTTGTTTTTCACGACCTTAATCTTAGTTTCTTTACCGACATTGGTGTCTTTTTGGTCACCAGTTCCCTTGATTTGCGTGCTTCCACGAACATCCAAACGGACTGAAGCGTAGAATTTCAAGGCACGTCCACCAGGAGTTGTTTCTGGATTTCCAAACATGACCCCAACTTTTTCACGCAATTGGTTGATAAAGATGGCAATTGTTTTGGTTTTATTGATAGAAGCACCAAGTTTACGCATGGCTTGACTCATCATACGAGCCTGCAAACCAACGTGGCTATCTCCGATATCTCCATCAATTTCCGCACGAGGAACAAGGGCCGCAACTGAGTCGACTACGACAAGGTCCACAGCACCTGAGTCAATCAATTTTCCTGCAATTTCAAGACCTTGCTCTCCTGAGTCTGGTTGAGACAAGAGCAATTCGTCAATATTGACCCCAAGTGCCGCAGCATAAGCTGGGTCAAGGGCATGCTCCGCATCAATAAAGGCTGCAATCCCACCTTCTTTTTGCGCTTGCGCAACTGCATGAAGGGCAACCGTTGTCTTACCAGATGACTCTGGTCCATAGATTTCGATGATACGTCCCTTAGGATAACCACCTGAACCAAGGGCAATATCAAGAGCCAAGGAACCGGAACTCATCACTTGTACCTTTTGCTCGGCACGTTCACCCAAACGCATGATTGAACCTTTACCAAAGTCTTTCTCAATCAATTTAAGAGCATCATTCAAGGCTTTTTCACGTTCTGCCCCGAATTTTTTTGAAATTTCATCTAATTTTTTTGGTTTTTTCGCCATTCTATTCTCCTACATTCTAATGGTCCTCAGACCTATCTACTATTATATCAAAAGTTAGTCACTTAATAAAGCCTTGCGAACTAGGTTAAAAGCATGCATAACTGCAATGTGACGTACGTCTGCTCGACTTCTGCCTCCAATATTCACCTTGATAACCTCAGTTCCTTGCCCTTGAGCCAAGCCTATAAAGACTGTCCCAGCTGGGTGCCCTTCTAGGCTATCTGGTCCTGCCACTCCAGTCAAACTAAGGCCAAAATCAGACTGGGTCTTGATTCGTGCCTGCTCAGCCATCTTCTGAGCTGTAAATTCAGACACCACACCCTGTTCTTCCAAATCCTTGACAGGAATATCCAACATCTTTGATTTTTCCTCCAAGCTATAGGTTACAAAACCACCCTTAAATATACTTGAAGCACCCGAAAAATCCGCTACCCTAGCTTGGAAAAGACCAGCCGTCAAACTCTCAGCAGCCGTGATGGTTTTCCCCTGCCTTTTCAGTTCTTCTACCACAATGCTAGCTAAACTAGTTTCTTCCCCATAACCATAACAAAGATCTCGTAAAGAAATTCCTTCGAAAGTCTGGTGGTCCAAGATTTGATTTTCCAAGATATCCAGCACTTGATTCGCTTCTTCTTGACTGCTAGCCTTTGTTGACAGACGTAGAGTTACCTCCCCTGTCTTAGCATAAGGTGCCAAGGTCGGATCTGTTTGATTATCAATCAAATCAGCCAAAATCGTAACCAACTGACTTTCGCCAATCCCAAAGAAACGAAGAACTCGGGAATATAGCTTACTCCCTGTCATCAACTTAGGTAGAAGTTGATTTAAGACCATGGGTTTTAATTCACTTGGTGGACCGGGAAGGACGACATAGGTCACTCCATCGACTTCCAATATTCCCCCCACAGCCAGTCCTGTTTCGTTTGGTAGTGGAGTCGCCCCTTCTACAAGTTGAGCTTGTCTTTCGTTATTCGGTGTTCGGGCATAGTCTGGTCTCTGGGCAAAAAAGACATCCAACTTCTCCTGCGCCTGAGGATCAAAGACTAATTCTTTCCCTAAAAATTTAGCTAGGGTTTGTTTGGTTAGATCGTCCTCAGTTGGCCCCAAACCACCTGTCAAAATCACCAGACTGCTACGTTGACTGGCAATCTCAAGCAGGGATAAGAGACGAGCTTCATTGTCTCCTACAGCCGTCTGAAAATATACATCTACCCCAATCTCTGCTAGTTTTTCCGACAAAAATTGAGCATTGGTATTGACAATCTGTCCTGTCAAAATCTCTGTTCCAACAGCAATGATTTCTGCTTTCATGTTTCCTCCTACCTATCTATTCGTATTTTTTTGAAAAAATCGCAGGAAATTTCCCACGATTTCATTATTAATTTTGTTCTATTTCTACACTTGAAGCATTCGTTGGTGTAGCAGTTCTTCCAAGAATTGCTTCATATAACACAGCATTGGTTTCTACTTCAGTTACTTCCTCTTTACCTAGTGAACGACGTAAGAGATTTTGCATTTCTAACATATGCTCAGTTGTAACAATCTGGTAAGAAATGCCCTGCAGTTCAGCATCTTCTCCTCGCAATTGATGTGTTTCAATATTCTTGAAGGAATCTTGATAACCAAGTAATTGTGGAATACTTTTCGCTGATAAATCAATATTAGTCTGCATATTGGTACTTAGGGCTTTTAAGATAGACTGATAGTGACTAACACTATTCAAGCTAAGAACTTTTTCAACAACCTTTTGAATGACTTCACGCTGACGCTTCTGACGTCCGTAGTCCCCTTCTGGATCTTGGTAGCGCATGCGAGAATAAACAAGCGCTTCTTCACCATTTAGAGTTTGCTGTCCAACACCAATGGAAATTTTATTAAATTCTTCCTGGTCAGTAATCGAAATTGGAAAACCGAGTGTATTATTTACAGTCACCCCGCCAACTGCATCAACCAATTGTTGCAGCCCCTGCATATTCACCATAACGTAACGATCGATATGAATATTCATCATTTTCTGGATAGTTGAGATTGCCAATTCCGCACCACCACCAGCGTAGGCGGCATTTAGTTTAGCTTCCTCAACACTACCATCTTTATGCTGAATTTTAGTCAAGATATCACGTTCCAAACTCAACATCGTTGTTTTTTTCGTATGCGGATTAACCGTTAAGAGAATCATGGAATCACTATTTCCCTCCCAAGGGTCAGTTCGTTCTACGTTTCCAGTATCAACCCCCATTAAAAGGATCGTTAAGGGTTCAGTCGCCTCAATAACATTGGTTTCTTCCCCTA
Source organism: Streptococcus sp. HMSC070B10 (assembly GCF_001808665.1). Lineage (GTDB taxonomy): Bacteria > Bacillota > Bacilli > Lactobacillales > Streptococcaceae > Streptococcus. The sequence continues at coordinate 151,237 of NZ_KV794214.1, forward strand.
TTTTTTTATAGGTCTTTGATAAGGTTTGTGTGCCTTGCTGATAAATGGTATAAGCAAAAACACCGACACCCAAAACTGTCACAGCTAGAAAAGCTAGCACCATTCCAATAATTTTTTTAACCATATTACTATCAATCTATCAGTCTACCCATCAGGTAAACATCTATAAATTTCCCTTCTTCTATGTACGCACCGCGATCTTGTCTACCTTCAATGACAAAACCATTCTTTTGATATAAATGAACTGCAGCCTGATTACGAGTTTGGACAGTGAGTTGAAGTCTACGAAGAATGCCACTAGCCTGCGCCCATTCTACAACTTCTTCAAGTAACAAACTCCCCAGTCCATTATTCCAATACTTCTTACCAATCACAATGAAGAGATCTCCAATATGCCGAACTCTCTTGCGCTGGTCAGCTGTAATATTTACAAGACCAGCAATTTCATCATTCAGCAAGGCTAGTAAAGTGATTTGATTTTCTGAATGAGCCTGTTTATCCAAAAACAACTCCATCTCAGTATCTGTCATCAAAATGCCATCCCTGTCCAGACTGGTAAAATCTGTTTCTACACTGACACGATTTAAAAATGATACTAACTCAGCCGCATCTTCAACTTCTGCTTCCCTAATGAGCAACTCATACTCCATGTTGAAGCTCCTCTAAGAGTTTTTCTGCACGTAAACCCTTTGCTTGGAAATTCAGCCTGCGACCGTCTTCTTCTTTTAGAATTTCCAATTCTAAATAAGTATCTGGTAAGGCATCACCTAAAAGATGTCCCCACTCGATGACAGTCACCCCGCCACCAAAGAGAAACTCATCTAAATCAATAGAATCAGCATCCCCCTCAATGCGGTAAACATCTAAATGATAAAGAGGAAGACGACCTTCATACTCTCTTACGATAGTGTAGGTTGGACTCTTAATCATCTGAGTAATCTGTAATCCTTTAGCAAGACCTTTTGTAAAGGTCGTTTTGCCTGCTCCAAGTTCTCCAGTTAGAATTAAGACATCATTCTTTTCTAATAAATAGCCCAAACGTTCCCCTAAGGACTGTAACTCTTCTTCGTTTTTAGTGTACATGTTTCTATTATACCAAAAACTTGTTCTTTGTCTAGGTATTATCTCTGAATTCCATATTATGAATTAAAAACTTGAGCCAGTCCTTGTTATGATCTTAAAATAGGAACAGTAAAAAGACAACTAACAAGATATCTCTCATCAAATGACTGTAAAATGAAACTTCCCAACGAATGACTTTTGGCACCAACAGTTCTAGAAATAGCATTCCCAAGGCAATATAAAAGGTCATGGATAATAGCATCCAAGGATTTCTGAGAAAGATTAGAATAGCTAATCCACTAATAAAACACATTTCCTTCTTTCCAAAAATCTTTTTCAATCCATTTACATACTTCTGAATCGGCAGAAAAACTAACAAATCAATACCAAATAAGAAAAAGAAACTCGGTAGAAAGGCTTCCACACCCCCTTCTACGGATGTATTTCCTGCAAGGATATGTTCTATGACAATTAAAGCTAAACCCAAAATATTTACTAATAGCAAGAGACTATACAAGAATTGTTGCTTATCTTCCTTAAAAACTGAATAAGATTGATTTCCCTGCCCTCTATAGTAGTTTATCCCTGCCCCAATACTGGCAAGGAGCAACATACCTACTAAATAATAGAAGCAGTTTTGATTTAACATCAAGGCCCAAGTCGATAAACTTAAACAAGAACAGCTACTAATACCAAAAACTGTCAGCAATAACAAAATACGAATTTGCTTTTTCATTTTTTCCATCATTCTTCCTCCCTTACTTGCTCTTATTATAGGCTAGAAATCCTCCCCATTGCTAGAATATTTCTCAACTGTCAGTTTTCTACTCTAAAATGCAAAAAAGTTTGATGCAAGTAACCCTTACATCAAACTTTTACTACTTTCCGTCAAACCAAAGAGTAATTTCTCGCTTAGCTGACTCTTCTGAATCTGAACCATGCACAACATTTTGAATAGCTTGGTTTTCTCCAGCAGCTTTTGCAAAATCACCTCGAATAGTTCCTGGTAAAGCTTCTTCTGGACGAGTAGCACCCATCATGGTCCGCCAAGTTTCAATTACTTTGGGACCAGAAATGATACCTACAAGAACTGGGCCTGAAGTCATAAATTCACGAATCGGTGGGTAAAAACTTTGACCAACCAAGTCCTGATAGTGCTGATCAATCAACTCTTCTGAAACCTGTGAACGCAACTCCAATTTTTCGATTGTAAATCCACGTTGTTCGATGCGTTTCAACACTTCACCTACTAATCCTCTTTTTACACCATCTGGTTTAATGATAAAGAATGTTTGTTCCATACCCGTCTCCTTTGTCAGCTTCTTTCTTTTATTTTACCACATTTCATGGAAAAATGGAGAAAGTTTTCAGAAAAGAGAAAGAGAACCCGAAGGCTCTCTCATCTACTTTTATTCTACTGTTTCTTCCACAGTTTCAACGGCAGTATCCACAACTACTTCTGTTGTTTCTTCGTTTCCTTCTTCCTCTACTGGAGGATTAAGGTATTCTTCTTCGTTGATAGCCTGTGGTTCAAGGTTACGGTAACGGGCCATACCAGTACCCGCTGGGATGATCTTACCGATGATAACATTTTCTTTAAGTCCAAGGAGATGGTCTTTCTTACCACGGATAGCCGCGTCAGTAAGGACACGAGTTGTTTCCTGGAAGGAAGCCGCTGACAAGAAACTGTTTGTTTCAAGCGAGGCTTTGGTAATTCCCATAAGAACTGGGCGACCTGTCGCTGGAACTCCACCTGCGATAAGAACATCTTTGTTGGCATCTGTAAAGTCATTGATATCCATGAGGGTACCCATGAGAAGATCTGTGTCACCTGGATCCATGACACGAACTTTACGGATCATTTGACGAACCATTACTTCGATGTGTTTGTCACCGATTTCTACCCCTTGGCTACGGTAAACTTTTTGTACTTCACCAAGAAGGTACGTTTCAACTGACAAGACATCACGGACTGCAAGGAGACGTTTTGGTTGGATAGAACCTTCTGTCAGAGCAGCACCACGCGCTACTTGGTCCCCAACTTCAACTCGCATACGAGCTGTAAATGGAACGACGTACTCCCCTTCGCCAGTTTCACCCTTAACAAAGACTTTCTTAGTACGAGTTGATGCATCTTCTTCGATAGCTGTAACTTGTCCTTTAACCTCTGTGATAACCGCTTCCCCTTTAGGATTGCGGGCTTCAAAGATTTCTTGGACACGAGGAAGACCCTGAGTGATATCGGTATTTGAGGCAACCCCACCCGTGTGGAAGGTACGCATTGTAAGCTGTGTACCAGGTTCCCCGATAGATTGGGCAGCGATTGTACCAACTGCTTCACCAACTTCAACTGCATCACCAGTCGCCAAGTTGATACCATAACAGTGACGGCAGACACCATGACGAGTGTTACATGTAAATACAGAGCGGATAGTGACTTCTTCCACACCAGCATTGACAATTTCACGCGCCTTGTCTTCTGTAATCAACTCATTTGGACCAATGATAACTGCACCAGTTTCTGGATGTTTAACAGTTTTCTTAGTGTAACGACCATTGAGACGCTCTTCGAGAGACTCGATCATCTCTTTTCCTTCTGCGATAGAGCGGATCAAGAGACCACGGTCAGTTCCACAGTCGTCCTCACGGATGATAACGTCTTGGGCAACGTCAACCAAACGACGAGTCAAGTAACCTGAGTCGGCTGTCTTAAGGGCCGTATCGGTCATACCTTTACGGGCACCGTGAGTTGAGAAGAACATTTCGAGTACTGACAAACCTTCACGGAAGTTTGAAAGAATTGGCAATTCCATGATACGTCCATTCGGAGCAGCCATCAGACCACGCATACCGGCAAGCTGTGAGAAGTTTGAGATGTTACCACGGGCTCCTGAATCCATCATCATAACGATTGGGTTCTTAGGATCTTGGTTGGCAATCAATCGTTTCTCAAGTTTTTCACGGGCAGCACGCCATTCAGCTGTAACAGCATTGTAACGCTCGTCGTCTGTGATCATACCACGACGGAATTGTTTTGTGATTTGTTCAACACGTTTGTGTGATTCTTCAATGATTTCAGCCTTGTCATCAACTACTGGGATATCGGCAATACCCACTGTCAATCCTGCAAGAGTTGAGTGATGGTAACCGAGGTTCTTCATGCGGTCAAGTAGGGCAGAAGTTTCTGTCGTACGGAAACGTTTGAAGATTTCAGCGATGATATTTCCAAGGTTTTTCTTCTTGAATGGAGGGTTAAGTTCAAGATTGCTGATTGCTTCCTTGATATCTCCACCAAGTGGCAAGAAGTATTTAGCTGGAACGCCTTCTGTCAAGTTGGCATTGTTTGGTTCTTGCAAGTATGGTAGACCCTCTGGCATGATGTCGTTGAAGAGGATTTTACCAACTGTTGTAAGCAAGACCTTGTGTTTTTGCTCTTCTGTCCATGGTTTGTTGAGGCTATCTGTTGCAATACCAACACGTGAATGGAGGTGAACATAACCATTACGGTAAGCCATAACCGCTTCATCACGGTCCTTGAAGACCATTCCTTCACCTTCACGACCAGCTTCTTCCATAGTCAAGTAGTAGTTACCCAAAACCATGTCCTGAGATGGGGTAACAACTGGTTTACCATCTTTCGGGTTCAAGATGTGCTCAGCAGCGAGCATGAGGATACGAGCTTCTGCTTGAGCTTCTTCTGAAAGCGGTACGTGGATGGCCATTTGGTCCCCGTCAAAGTCGGCATTGTAGGCTTCACAGACAAGTGGGTGCAAGCGAAGGGCCTTACCATCAATCAAGACTGGCTCGAAGGCTTGGATACCCAAACGGTGAAGGGTCGGTGCGCGGTTAAGAAGTACTGGGTGTTCTTTGATTACTTCTTCAAGGATATCCCAGATACGCTCATCTCCACGTTCCACCAAGCGTTTAGCTGCTTTGACGTTTTGCACGATATCACGGGCAACGATTTCACGCATAACAAATGGTTTAAAGAGCTCAATCGCCATTTCACGTGGCACACCACATTGGTACATCTTAAGCGTTGGACCAACGGCGATAACGGAACGTCCTGAGAAGTCAACACGTTTACCGAGCAAGTTTTGACGGAAGCGTCCTTGTTTACCTTTAAGCATGTGGCTCAATGATTTCAGTGGACGGCTACCTGGTCCTGTGATTGGACGACCACGACGACCATTGTCAATCAAAGCGTCAACCGCTTCTTGAAGCATACGCTTCTCGTTTTGAACGATGATACCTGGTGCATTCAACTCAAGCAAACGAGCCAAACGGTTGTTACGGTTGATAACACGACGATAAAGGTCGTTCAAGTCAGATGAGGCAAAACGGCCACCATCCAACTGCAACATTGGACGAAGATCTGGTGGAATAACCGGAAGGATGTTGAGAATCATCCATTCAGGTTTGTTTCCAGACTTGTAAAAGGCATCCAAAACATCCAAACGACGGATAGCTTTGACACGTTTTTGTCCAGTAGCTGTTTTCAACTCTTCTTTGAGTTCAGCAATTTCTTTTTCAAGATCTACTTGTTTCAAAAGATCTTGGATGGCTTCGGCACCCATCTTGGCAACGAATGATCCATAACCATACTCACGCAAGCGCTCACGGTATTCGCGCTCTGTCATGATAGATTTGTGCTCAAGTGGTGTATCCTTTGGATCAATCACCACATAAGCTGCGAAGTAGATAACTTCCTCGAGGGCACGAGGGCTCATATCAAGGGTCAAGCCCATACGACTTGGAATCCCCTTGAAGTACCAGATGTGAGATACAGGAGCTTTCAACTCGATGTGCCCCATACGCTCACGACGAACTTTTGTACGCGTTACTTCAACCCCACAACGGTCACAAACAATCCCTCTGTAACGAATGCGTTTGTACTTACCACAAGCACATTCCCAGTCTTTTGTAGGACCAAAGATAACTTCATCAAAGAGCCCTTCACGTTCTGGTTTCAACGTACGGTAATTGATTGTTTCAGGTTTTTTGACTTCTCCATAAGACCATGAACGGACTTTGCTTGGAGAAGCTAGGGTGATTTGCATACTTTTAAAACGATTTACATCAACCACTATTTCTTCCCTTTCTATTCTAAGTGAACTGCTTATTCTTGTTCAGCAGCTTCTTCTGTTGCTTCCGCTTTTGTTGCTTTTTCAGCTTCTTCAGCTTCAAAGGCTGCTTTAGCCTCTTGGGCTGCTTTTTCGCGGGCTTTTTCAAGGTCATCTACGTGGATGACATCTTCGTCCATTCCTTCATCCAAGTCACGAAGTTCCACTTCTTGGTCATCTTCGTCTAGGACACGCATGTCAAGACCAAGAGATTGCAATTCTTTGACAAGAACTCGGAAGGATTCTGGAACACCTGGTTTTGGAATTGGTTTTCCTTTTGTAATAGCTTCATAAGCTTTCAATCGTCCGTTGATATCGTCAGATTTGTAAGTCAAGATTTCTTGAAGGACATTTGACGCACCGTAGGCTTCTAGAGCCCAAACCTCCATCTCACCGAAACGTTGTCCACCAAACTGAGCTTTACCTCCGAGTGGTTGTTGGGTAACAGTTGAGTAAGGTCCGACAGAACGCGCGTGCAATTTATCATCAACCATGTGGTGGAGTTTAATCATGTACATGACTCCGACAGAAACACGGTTATCAAACGGTTCACCAGTACGTCCATCATAAAGGATTGTCTTGGCATCGCTATCCATACCTGCCTCTTTAACGGTTGACCAAAGATCTTCAGAACTTGCTCCGTCAAAGACTGGTGTTGCGATGTGAATACCAAGAGTACGAGCCGCCATACCAAGGTGGAGCTCCATAACCTGTCCGATATTCATACGTGATGGTACCCCAAGTGGGTTCAACATGATGTCGACTGGAGTTCCGTCTGGAAGGTAAGGCATGTCTTCTACAGGAACGATACGAGAGACAACCCCTTTATTTCCGTGACGTCCGGCCATCTTATCTCCGACCTTGATCTTACGTTTTTGAGCGATGTAGACGCGAACCAGCATATTAACACCTGATTGCAATTCATCTCCATTTGCACGTGTAAAGATCTTAACATCACGAACGACACCATCAGCACCGTGTGGTACACGAAGAGAAGTATCGCGCACTTCACGAGATTTATCTCCAAAGATAGCGTGCAAGAGACGTTCTTCAGCTGAAAGATCTTTCTCACCCTTAGGTGTTACTTTACCTACAAGGATATCGCCTTCTTTAACCTCAGCACCGATACGGATAATACCCATTTCGTCAAGGTCTTTAAGAGCGTCTTCCCCAACGTTTGGAATTTCACGAGTGATTTCTTCAGGCCCAAGCTTTGTATCGCGTGTTTCTGATTCGTATTCTTCAAGGTGGACAGATGTGTAGACATCGTCTTTAACCAAGCGTTCGCTCATGATAACAGCATCCTCGAAGTTGTAACCTTCCCAAGTCATGTAGGCAACGATTGGGTTTTGTCCAAGCGCCATTTCTCCATTTTCCATAGAAGGTCCGTCAGCGATGAAATCGCCTTTTTCAACGACATCGCCAACTTTAACAAGCGTACGTTGGTTGTAAGCAGTACCTGAGTTTGAACGACGGAATTTTTGAATGTGGTAAACGTCCAACGAACCATCTTCACGACGAACTTCTACCTTGTCAGCATCTGCATAGGTAACTTTACCGTCATACTGAGCAATCACAGCAGCTCCTGAGTCGTGGGCTGCTTGGTATTCCATACCAGTACCAACGTAGGGTGCTTTTGGATCAATCAATGGTACAGCCTGACGTTGCATGTTGGCACCCATGAGGGCACGGTTGGAGTCATCGTTTTCCAAGAAAGGAATACATGCTGTCGCAACGGCAACTACCTGTTTTGGAGATACGTCCATGTAGTCAACAACGTTAGCTGGATACTCTTGGTTGACCCCTTGGTGACGTCCCATGACAACTTTTTCAGCAAAGGTTCCATCTTCGTTAAGACGAGAGTTGGCCTGCGCTACAGTGAATTCATCTTCTTCATCGGCTGTCAACCAAACGATTTCGTTTGTAACAACACCTGTTTCACGATCAACCTTACGGTATGGTGTTTGAACAAAACCATACTTGTTCAAGTGCCCGTAAGATGACAAGTTATTGATCAAACCGATGTTAGGTCCTTCAGGTGTCTCGATTGGACACATACGACCATAGTGAGTATAGTGCACGTCACGTACTTCATATCCAGCACGGTCACGTGTCAAACCACCAGGTCCTAAGGCTGACAAACGGCGTTTGTGAGACAACTCAGAAAGCGGGTTGTGTTGGTCCATGAACTGTGACAACTGTGATGAACCAAAGAATTCTTTAACCGCAGCTGTTACCGGACGGATATTGATAATTTGTTGTGGTGTCAAGACTTCGTTATCCTGAACAGACATACGTTCACGGACATTACGTTCCATACGAGAAAGTCCAAGGCGTACTTGGTTAGCAAGCAATTCACCTACCGCACGGATACGACGGTTTCCAAGGTGGTCGATATCATCTACACGACCAAGTCCTTCAGCCAAATTGAGGAAGTAGCTCATTTCAGCAAGGATATCTGCAGGAGTGACGATACGAACCTTGTCATCTGGATTGGCATTACCAATAATAGTTACGACGCGGTCTGGATCAGTTGGAGCAACAACCTTGAATTTTTGAAGAACAACTGGCTCAGTCACAACCGCTGCATCATTTGGAATGTAAACAATCTTGTTCAAGTCGCCATCCAAATGGCTTTCAATGCTTTCAATCACGCTACGAGTCATGATTGTACCAGCTTCTACCAAAATTTCTCCAGTTTCAGGGTCTACCAATGGTTCCGCAATGGTTTGGTTGAGCAAGCGTGTTTTGACATTGAGTTTTTTATTGATTTTGTAACGACCAACTGCTGCCAAGTCATAGCGGCGTGGGTCAAAGAAACGAGCCACAAGCAAGCTACGTGAGCTTTCAGCAGTCTTAGGCTCACCTGGACGAAGGCGTTCGTAAATTTCTTTCAGGGCTTCGTCTGTACGAGAGTCCATTGGATTCTTGTGGATATCTTTTTCAACAGTGTTGCGAACCAATTCGCTGTCGCCGAAGATATCAAAGATTTCATCATCTCCTGAGAAACCAAGGGCACGAACCAAGGTTGTAAATGGAATCTTACGAGTACGGTCGATACGAGTGTAGGCGATGTCTTTTGAGTCGCTTTCAAGCTCCAACCAAGCTCCACGGTTAGGGATAACAGTTGAACCGTAGCCCACTTTACCGTTTTTATCAACTTTATCGTTAAAGTAAACACCTGGTGAGCGGACCAACTGCGAAACGATAATACGTTCACCACCATTGATGATGAAAGTACCCATTTCTGTCATGATTGGGAAATCACCAAAGAAAACTTCTTGGGTCTTGATTTCGCCTGTTTCTTTATTGATCAAGCGGAAGGTTACAAAAATTGGTGCTGAATAGCTAGCATCGTGGATACGAGCTTCTTCTAGCGTGTATTTTGGTTCCTTGATTTCATATCCAACAAATTCCAACTCCATTGTGTCTGTGAAGTTTGAAATTGGCAATACATCTTCAAATACTTCCTTCAGACCGTGGTCTAGGAAATCTTTGAATGAGTCAGTTTGAATTTCAATCAAATTTGGTAAGTCAAGAACTTCTTTGATTCTTGAAAAACTACGACGGGTACGATGTTTCCCGTATTGAACGTCATGTCCTGCCAAGATGATTCTCCTTTGTAAATAAGTTCCAAGCCTTGTCAATCAGGCTTTTCTAATCGTCATATGGTTTTAAAACCCCTATCACCGTGTCCTCTTGATGAATTTTCAGAATCTTTAAGTCTTCGTTACAAGTACTCAAAATCCTGAAAAAAAAGCACAAAAAGAGCAGCTAAATCTGACTTTTTCAGAAGATTTAACTGCTGTGAGCCTTGTCTGGACAATATTTCAGACAAAACCTACGACAAATGATTATTCATATTATACCCTATTTAGCTAGATTTTTCAAGGGGATTGACGAATTTTTGACAAAATCTTTTCCTATAAAAAAATTAAATTCAACGATCGCTTTGCAAACTTCATTTTCAGTTTAGTAGTTCACAAAAATATGGTAAATTACGATTTTCCTATTTTATCATAGGCTGTTTTTTCTTGAATTTACTAGGCTTTTCTTTTAATATATATAAATATATATGGAGGTTTATGATGAATATCTTGCTATCTAAAACTGAACAAGACTTGCTATTCTTACTGGAAGAATTAACCAAACGCCATGATTGGATAGAGATTCCAGTTTTGGCAGAAAATTTGAAATTACCAGTAAAAGAATTGCAAGAACATCTTTCTAGTCTCGAGCAATTATTCCCAAACCTCCTGATTCAGTCAAGAAAAAAAGCATCCAATTACAGTTTGACTTCCAAAATACCTTGGATCCTCGAATTGCAATCTTTGAACAATCTGCAACCTACTCTTTCTTGAACTGTCTGTTTTTCAAAGAGGGACAATCACTTGATCAAATATGTCAGGCACTTTCGATTAATCCAGTGCAGATTGAGGAAATCATCCACCATCTAAACACACTCCTTTCCCAACACTACAATATCAGTATCCAACCTTCCCCTTTGGTCATGGAGGGAGCAGAAGAGGACATCCGCACCTTTTATCTGAACTACTTTAGCCAAAGTTACACCTTTCTTGATTGGCCCTTTCCTTCTATTTCTGAAGAAGCACTCACTCAGCTGATTCAGCTATTTTTAAAGGCACAACAAGTTTCACCCAACCTCAGCAGTCTACGGCAAATCAAGTACACCCTAGCCATCAATCTGGAGCGGTTAAATAAGGGACGTTTCATCGAAAATCCAACTCCGCTCTTAACCAGTCATTATAGCTCCCTCATGCAGATTCCCCAGTTTGAACAAGATATCAAAATGCTGGCTAAAAAGCTCCATTTTGAACCGAAAAAGGAGACATTAGAACAGCTATTTTCAAACCCAGTAAAGTCTCCTCAACTCACAAACAATCCTAACAATGGAGTACTGGGGGATATTCAGCACATTCAAAAATCCTACCGTCTATTGAGCCAAATCCTAGAAGAGCTAGCCAAAGAATTTCACCTACAGATTGAAAATCGAGAAGAATTGATTTGGCTCCTCCACTACACTGCCCAATCTGATTTCTTCCATCTACTCAATGACCAGTCTCTTGACAAACAAAAATCCCAGATTTTAAGCAATTATCAATCAGAATTTCCAAAACTATTTGAAGTAAGTCAACACAAATTCCAATCTTATCTGACTGAAATGGGGCTAGAAAATCACCCAAGTAAGCTACAAGAACTTGTCTACACCTTTTCGATTCAAGGACAGCGAATTTTAGTCCAATTACTTCAAAAACTTCCCAAAATACGAGTTTTAGTCATTAGTCATTTGGATATCCATCACGCACAAAACCTAATCGACACCCTTGCTCACTACGGTAACAACCTCTATCTCTTTGATTCTTGGGAAGAATCTACTATTTCTTTCTCAATTCTCAATCAAATCCCTCACGATATTGTGATCACCACCTTTCCTGTCACTAACTCTCCTAAACCAGTTATCTACAATCGTAACTTCTCTTCTTCAGAATTATTTCATCACCTCCACCTGCTGGCTTCTCAAATTCATAAAGAAAGACTGGCTGAATCGTAACAAAATTTGTTACGATTTTTTCTTTTAGTTTAATTTTAAGAAAACGCTTGCATGTCGTTTTACTAAGTGCTATACTGATAAAGAAATTTATTGATTGGAGAATGATTATGAGAAAAACACCTGCTCAAACTGAGAAAAAAATGGTTTACAGCATCCGTTCCCTCAAGAACGGAACTGGTTCTGTCCTTATCGGCGCAAGCCTTGTTCTGCTTGCTATGGCTACACCAACTATCTCAGCCAAGGAAAATACTACAACCACTAACGCAAGTAATAGTGAAATTACTACTGCCCTTGCCCAACCTCTTACTGATACAGCAGCGAGCACTGGTAAGCAAGAAAGTGATCTTTCTGCACCCGAGAATGCAAACGCTTCCTTAGAGAAAAAAGAAGAAAAACCTGCAACAGATTCAACAACTCCTGCTGCAACTCCCGCCGATTCAGCACCACAAACCGGGAAAGATCGTTCAAATGAGCCAACTACTTCTACGAGTCCAGTAACGACTGAAACTAAGGCAGAAGAGCCAATCGAAGACAACTACTTCCGTATCCATGTCAAAAAACTTCCTGAGGAAAACAAGGATGCTCAAGGACTATGGACTTGGGACGATGTTGAAAAACCTTCTGAAAACTGGCCTAACGGTGCCTTGTCCTTTAAGGATGCCAAAAAAGATGACTACGGCTACTACCTAGATGTCAAATTAAAGGGAGAACAAGCCAAGAAAATCAGCTTCCTCATCAATAATACAGCTGGGAAAAATCTAACCGGCGATAAATCGGTAGAAAAACTGTCACCAAAGATGAATGAGTCTTGGTTGGACCAAGATCACAAGGTTTTCTCTTACGAGCCACAACCTGCAGGAACTATTCGCGTCAACTACTACCGTACAGATGGCAACTATGACAAGAAATCTCTCTGGTACTGGGGAGATGTGAAAAATCCAAGTAGTGGTGAATGGCCTAACGGAACAGACTTTACGGCTACAGGCAAATATGGTCGCTATATTGATATTCCACTCAAAGATGCAGCAAAAGATCTTGGATTTTTATTACTAGACAGAAACAAACAAGGAGACGATGTGAAAATCCGTAAAGAAGATTATAAGTTCACAGATTTGAAAAATCATAGCCAAATTTTCCTAAAAGATGATGACGAAACCATCTACACCAACCCCTACTATGTGCACGATATCCGTATGACAGGAGCCCAACACGTAGGCACTTCTAGCATTGAGAGTAGTTTTTCAACACTTGTCGGTGCTAAAAAAGAAGATATCCTCAAACACTCCAGCATCACTAATCATCTAGGAAACAAAGTAACTATCACTGACGTTACAATCGATGAGGCTGGTAAGAAAGTGACCTACAGCGGAGATTTCTCTGACACAAAACATCCTTATACCGTTAGCTACAACTCTGACAAATTCACTACCAAAACAAGCTGGCGTCTTAAAGATGAGACTTACAGCTATGATGGTAAACTTGGAGCTGACCTCAAAGAAGAAGGAAAACAGGTTGATTTAACTCTATGGTCACCAAGTGCTGATAAGGTTTCTGTTGTTGTCTACGACAAGAATAACCCTGAAAAAGTGGTTGGAACTGTCGCTCTTGAAAAAGGTGAAAAAGGAACCTGGAAACAAACTCTGAATGAAAACTCTGGTCTCGGCATCAGCAATTACACTGGCTACTACTACCACTACCAAATCGAGCGCCAAGGTAAAACTGTTCTTGCACTCGATCCTTACGCTAAATCCCTCGCTGCTTGGAATAGTGACGATGCCAAGATTGACGATGCCCATAAAGTTGCTAAAGCTGCCTTTGTAGATCCAGCTAAACTAGGACCTCAAGACTTGACTTATGGTAAGATTCGCAACTTCAAATCGCGCGAAGATGCTGTCATCTATGAAGCTCATGTGCGTGACTTCACTTCAGATCCTGCCATCGCAAAAGATTTGACTAAGCCATTTGGTACCTTTGAAGCCTTTATCGAAAAACTAGACTATCTCAAAAACTTGGGTGTAACCCACATCCAGCTCCTTCCAGTCTTGTCTTACTACTTTGTCAATGAGTTGAAGAACCACGAACGCTTATCTGACTATGCTTCAAGCAACAGCAACTACAACTGGGGATATGACCCTCAAAACTACTTCTCCTTGACTGGTATGTACTCAAGCGACCCTAAGAATCCAGAGAAACGAATCGCAGAATTTAAAAACCTCATCAACGAAATCCACAAACGTGGCATGGGAGCTATCCTAGATGTCGTTTATAACCACACAGCCAAAGTCGATATCTTTGAAGACCTAGAGCCAAATTACTACCACTTTATGGATGCTGATGGCACACCTCGAACTAGCTTTGGTGGTGGACGCTTGGGGACAACCCACCATATGACCAAACGTCTCCTAGTTGACTCTATCAAATACCTAGTTGATACCTACAAAGTGGATGGATTCCGCTTCGATATGATGGGAGACCATGATGCCGCTTCTATCGAAGAAGCTTACAAGGCTGCACGCGCCCTCAATCCAAACCTCATCATGCTGGGTGAAGGTTGGAGAACCTATGCTGGTGATGAAAATATGCCTACTAGAGCTGCTGACCAAGATTGGATGAAACATACCGATACTGTCGCAGTCTTCTCAGATGACATCCGTAACAACCTCAAGTCTGGTTATCCAAACGAAGGTCAACCTGCCTTTATCACAGGTGGCAAGCGTGATATCAACACTATCTTTAAAAATCTGATTGCTCAGCCAACCAACTTTGAAGCAGATAGTCCTGGAGATGTTATCCAGTACATCGCAGCCCATGATAACTTGACCCTCTTTGACATTATTGCTCAGTCTATCAAAAAAGACCCAAGCAAGGCTGAAAACTATGCTGAAATCCACCGCCGTTTGCGACTTGGAAATCTCATGGTCTTAACAGCTCAAGGAACTCCATTTATCCACTCTGGTCAGGAATACGGACGTACCAAACAATTCCGTGACCCAGCCTACAAGACCTCAGTAGCAGAGGATAAGGTTCCAAACAAATCTCACTTGTTGCGTGATAAAGACGGCAATCCATTCGACTATCCTTACTTCATCCATGACTCTTACGACTCTAGCGATGCCATCAACAAGTTTGACTGGACTAAGGCTACAGATGGCAAAGCTTACCCTGAAAATGTCAAGAGCCGTAACTATATGAAAGGGTTGATTGCCCTTCGTCAATCTACAGATGCCTTCCGACTCAAGAGTCTCCAAGATATCAAAGACCGTGTCCACCTCATCACTGTCCCAGGCCAAAATGGTGTGGAAAAAGAAGATGTAGTGATTGGCTACCAAATCACTGCTCCAAATGGAGATATCTATGCAGTCTTTGTCAATGCGGACGAAAAAGCTCGTGAATTTAACTTAGGAACTCCCTTTGCCCACCTCAGAAATGCTGAAGTTTTAGCAGATGAAAACCAAGCAGGGCCAGTCGGAATTGCCAACCCTCAAGGGCTTGAATGGACTGAAAAAGGCTTGAAATTAAATGCCCTTACAGCCACTGTTCTTCGAATCTCTCAAGGCGGTGCCATCGTTGCCCCAGCTGTGGAAGAAAAACCAGAATTTGATCTTTCTAGCTTAACACAAGAGCAAGGTCAAAATAACGGTCAAGTCAATACTCCAAACCGAGTCGTCAAACCGGAACATCAAAATCCAGCTCCACAGGCTAAACCTGATTCTGCAAAACCAGATGCAAAAGTAGCAGATGCAGATCATAAACCTAGCCAAGCTACAACTGATTCGCAAGCTGAACTACCAAATACAGGAACCAAAAATGATCATAAACTCATGTTTGCAGGAATTAGTCTCCTTGCTCTTCTAGGTCTCGGGTTCTTGCTAAAAAACAAAAAAGAGAACTAAACTAGCCCTCCTATAGAACTATCCCCCAAGCCTTAACGCTCGGGGGATTGATTTTTGCACAATATTTGCCGTCATAATAAACCTGATTAGGATTTTTTATTTAGCCTCTTTCATGGCAAAGTAAGCCCGAACTTTTGGTGCAACTTGAGTGCCAAAAAGTTCGATGGCTCTCAGAACTTGTTCATGTGGCATAGAACCAAGCGGTAGGTGCAACATAAAGCGGTCCAAGCCTAAATCCTCAATCATGCGAATCAATTTTTCTGCTACCTGATCAGGATTACCCACAAACATGGCTCCATTTGGTCCAACTTGCTCCAAATATTGTTCATAACGCAATTCCTGCCAGTGTGGACGGTCTTTGGAAATAGCATCCACTACTTGCTTGGTCGGATGGAAATATTCTTTTACCGCCTGCTCGCCATCCTCAGCAATCCAACCCCAAGAATGGGCTCCGACCTTCAGCTCATGACTGGCATGGCCCGCTTCGCTCCCAATCTCACGATAAGCCTGAATCAACTTTTTAAAATAACGCGGATTGCCACCAATAATAGCATAGACAATCGGTAAGCCTGCCTGAGCAATCTTCACTGTTGATTCGACATGACCACCTGTCGCTATCCACAAGGGCAATTTGCCCTGAACTGGACGAGGATAGACTTCTTTGCCAGCAATCGTTTGAGTCAATCGACCTTGCCAGTCTAGCTTGGTCTGTTCATTGACTAATTGAAGCAAATCTAATTTCTCATCAAAAAGAGCTTCATAGTCTTTCAAATCATGGCCAAACAAGGGAAATGATTCCGTAAAAGAGCCTCTCCCAGCCATAATCTCCGCTCGTCCATTTGACAAAGCGTCGATAGTGGCATACTGTTGAAACAAACGAATAGGGTCCATGCTCGAGAGTATGCTGACTGCACTGGTCAAACGGATTTTATTGGTATTAACTGCCCCAGCAGCCAGAATAATCTCTGGCGCAGATACTGCAAAATCCTCTCGATGGTGCTCGCCAATCCCATACACGTCCAAACCAACCTTGTCAGCCAGTTCAATCTCTGCCACTAACTGGCGAATGCGTTCAGCATGACTGTAAGTCTGTCCAGTCCCTTCAAGATCCGTTGTTTCCCCAAATGTTGAAATTCCCAATTCTACCATGGTGATTCTCCTTCTCTACCTCTGTCCTTCAATTTGAAAAATTATTCTAACACGAATCTTGAGCCCAAGCAACCGATTTGCTCACAAGAAAAAGCCTAGATAACTAGACTTTTTTAGCTTATTCTACCGTTACTGATTTAGCAAGGTTACGTGGTTTGTCCACATCAAGGCCACGGTGAAGTGTTGCAAAGTAAGCGACCAATTGTGTTGGTACGACCATTGAGATTGGTGAGAGGTAAGGGTGTACGTTCGTAAGAACGATATCATCTGTATCTTTAGCAACATTTTCTTCTGCGATAGTGAGAACCTTGGCACCACGGGCTGCGACCTCTTGGATATTTCCACGAGTGTGGTTGGCAAGGACTGGATCTGACAAGAGGGCCAAGACAGGAGTTCCTTCTTCAATCAAGGCAATCGTTCCGTGCTTGAGTTCTCCTGCCGCAAAGCCTTCACACTGGATGTAAGAAATCTCTTTGAGTTTGAGACTGGCTTCCATAGCTACATAGTAATCTTGACCACGTCCGATGTAAAAGGCGTTACGAGTTGTTTCAAGAAGCTCGCGAACCTTGGCTTCAATGGTTTCTTTCTCTGAAAGAGTTGATTCGATAGACTGAGCTACGATTGACAACTCATGAACCAGGTCGAAGGCTTGAGCTTTAGCATTGGCATTTGCTTCTCCGACTGCTTTTGCAAGGAAAGCAAGGGCTGCGATTTGCGCTGTATAGGCCTTTGTTGAGGCTACGGCAATTTCAGGACCCGCATGAAGGAGCATGGTATGGTTGGCTTCACGTGAAAGAGTTGAACCTGGGACATTTGTCACTGTCAAGCTCGGAATCCCCATTTCATTAGCCTTGACCAAAACCTGACGGCTATCTGCTGTTTCACCAGACTGACTGATAAAGATGAAGAGTGGTTTCTTGCTGAGAAGTGGCATACCATAACCCCACTCAGATGAAATTCCAAGTTCAACTGGTGTATCCGTCAATTCTTCCAACATTTTCTTAGAAGCAAATCCTGCATGGTAAGATGTTCCAGCTGCAAGGATGTAGATACGGTCTGCGTCTTGAACAGCCTTAATGATAGCAGGATCAACCACTACTTGACCAGCATCATCCGTGTAGGCTTGAATGAGTTTACGCATAACAGTTGGTTGCTCATCAATTTCCTTAAGCATGTAGTAAGGATAAGTTCCCTTACCGATATCTGACAAGTCAAGTTCTGCAGTATAACTAGCACGTTCACGACTGTTACCATCATAGTCTTGAACTTCCACGCTATCAGCCTGGACGATTACCAACTCTTGGTCATGAATTTCCATGTATTGGTTGGTCTCACGAATCATAGCCATAGCATCTGAGCAGACCATGTTATAGCCTTCCCCAAGACCAATCAAAAGTGGTGATTTATTCTTAGCTACGTAAATTACTTCAGGATCTTGTGAGTCAACCAAGGCAAAAGCATAAGAACCACGGATGATGTGAAGAGCTTTTTTGAAGGCTTCAAGAACTGAGAGACCTTCTTCTTCCGCAAATTTCCCAATCAAGTGAACAGCAATTTCTGTATCTGTTTGCCCCTTAAAGTGGTGTCCCGAAAGGTATTCTTCCTTGATTTCAAGGTAGTTCTCAATCACCCCGTTGTGAACCAAGACAAAACGTTCAGTCTCAGAGCGATGTGGGTGAGCATTGTCTTCAGTTGGTTTCCCGTGAGTTGCCCAACGAGTATGTCCGATACCAGTTGTTCCCTCAACACCAGCTGTCTTGGCAGACAATTCTGCGATACGACCAACCGCCTTAACCAGGTGGTTTTCAGCACCACCTAGGACAAAAATTCCCGCAGAATCATAGCCGCGGTATTCGAGCTTTTCAAGCCCTTGAATCAAAATATCAGTTGCATTTGTGTTTCCAACAACACCAACAATTCCACACATAGTATATACGACACAGACCAGCTGTGCTTTCTCCTTAAAATTGGTATAGTCTGATTTCCCTTTTACAGAATCAGCAAAAACAGTATATACTTGTTTCTTTCACTTGTCAAGAGTAAAAATTGGTATAGTTCAAATCAACTTCCTGAAATCAAAAAAACTCTGACCAATTAGGATAATCAGTCAGAGTCCTTTTTAAAATCCATTATTATCGCTTAACTCCTTGAACCAGTGCCCTGATTTCTTCAGACGACGTTCTTGAGTTGCCAAGTCTAATTCGACCAAACCATAGCGATTTTTATAGCTGTTGAGCCATGACCAACAATCAATAAAGGTCCAGATTAAGTATCCTTTACAGTTAGCTCCATCTTCAATAGCACGGTGAAGTTCGCGAAGATGACCTTTTACAAAGTCAATACGATAATCATCTTGAATCATTCCATTCTCACGGAATTTTTCTTCCCCTTCAACACCCATACCATTCTCTGTCAACATCCACTCAATATTGCCATAATTTTCCTTGATATTTTTGGCAATGTCATAAATCCCTTGTTCATAAATCTCCCAGCCACGATGAGGATTGATTTTACGTCCAGGCATCACATAAGGCTCGTAAAAATGTTCTGGCAAGAGAGGACTCTCTGGATTCTTAGCAAATCGAGGTGCCATAACACGCAAAGGTTGATAGTAGTTAACACCAAGGAAATCCACCGTATTGTCACGAATGAGTTCCAACTCCTCCTCTGTAGCATCAGGCAAGAGACCGTATTCATGTAAGATTTCTACCAACTCCTGTGGATAAGTCCCCAAAACAGACGGATCTAAGAAAGATTGGGCCTGAAAAAGGTCCGCAATCCGAGCTGCCTTGACATCAGCAGGATGCTGGCTACGTGGATAAGCCGGTGTCAAGTTTAAGACAATCCCAATCTTGGAATCAGGCAAGAGTTCATGACAGGCCTTAACCGCCCGACTGCTGGCCAATTGTGTATGATAAGCTACTTTAACGGCTGCCTCTGCATCCACCTTATGTGGATAATGGGCATCGTAAAAATAGCCAAATTCTACTGGAACGATTGGCTCGTTAAAGGTAATCCATTGATCCACTAAATCTCCATAAGTCTCAAAACAAAAACGAGCATAGTCTTCATAAGCTGAAACAGTCGCCTTATTTTCCCAACCATCACCAGCTTCTTGAAGAGCAAAAGGCAAATCAAAATGGTAGAGATTAACTAACAGACGAATCCCCTTAGCCTTAATAGCCTCAAAGACCTTACGATAAAAATCCACACCTTGAGGGTTGACTTTTCCACAGCCTTGTGGAAAAATCCGTGACCACTGAATAGAAGTCCGAAAGGCTGTGTGACCAGTCTCTAACAAAAGCTCGATATCCTGTTCCCAATTTTCATAAAAAGTCGATGTCTTATCTGGACCAATCCCATTATAGTAACGATTTGGCTCCACTTGGTACCAGTAATCCCAGAGATTATCTCCCTTACCGTCACCAGCTACACGCCCTTCTGTCTGCGGCCCAGAAGTGGAGGATCCCCAGACAAAATCCTTTGGAAATCTTAGCATACATTTACCTCTTTATCTAGTCATTTTTCCCATTATACAGAAAAAACAAGGTAAAAACTAGTTACATTTTTTCCTTGTTTTTCTTCTGATTATAGTTTTTATTTCTTGCTGAGGATTTCAAGCGTTTCGAGCACATTATCTGCATGAACTTCGATAGTGTCACCAGTCGCTTTGATTTTAACTTCTACGATACCATCGGCTGCTTTTTTACCAACAGTGATGCGGATTGGCAACCCAATCAAATCGCTATCGCTGAATTTGACTCCGACACGTTCGTTACGGTCATCTGTCAAGACTTCGTAACCAGCTCCCATCAAGCTTGCTTCAAGTTTTTCTGTCAGAGCTTGCGCTTCTTCGTCCTTGACATTGACAGTAATCAAGTGCACATCAAATGGCGCCAATTCTTTAGGGAAGTTGATGCCCCAAGCGTAACGGTATTCACCTTTTGGCGTTTTGTTAACAAAGAGACGAGCGTGTTGCTCCATCACTGCTGAAAGGAGACGGCTGACACCGATACCATAACATCCCATGATAATTGGCACAGCACGGCCATTTTCATCCAAGACATCTGCTCCCATGCTTGCTGAGTAGCGAGTACCGAGTTTGAAGATGTGACCAATTTCGATACCACGCGCAAAGTTAAGAACACCTTGTCCATCTGGTGAAATTTCACCCTCACGAACTTCACGGATATCCACATATTCTGCAGTGAAATCACGACCTGGGTTCACACCAGTCAAGTGGTAGCCATCTTCGTTAGCACCCACAACTGCATTGCGAACATCTTGCACCTTACGGTCTGCGATGATTTTAACATTTTCTGGCAAACCAACTGGGCCAAGTGAACCAAATCCTGCTTGAACAACGTTTGACACTTCTTCTTCGTTAGCAACGTCAAAGAAATCTGCTCCCAAATGGTTTTTCAACTTGACTTCGTTGAGCTGGTCATTCCCAACTAGGAGGGCTGCAACAAGCTCACCATCTGCCATGTAGAAGAGGGTTTTGATCGTTTGTTCTTCTGGAACGTTCAGAAAGGCTGCAACTTCATCGATTGATTTAACATCTGGTGTTGCAACCCGAGTTACTTCTTCTTCAGCGACAACACGGTTGCTTGGTTTGTACTCGTTTGTTGCCATTTCCAAGTTAGCCGCATAGCTAGACTCACTTGAGTAAGCGATGGTATCTTCACCAGAAACCATCCATTTAAGCAATTCTGCCTTGATTTCTTCTTGCACTTCTGCAGGAATTTCGTCAAATGAGGCAACTGACTTGTCCAAGACAACCCAGCGGTCAAGGTCTGTACGGGCAGGTGTAATCGCCATAAATTCTTGGCTGTCCTTACCACCCATAGCTCCACCGTCACCGATGATAGCCTTGAAGTCTAAGCCACTACGAGTGAAAATACGCTCATAGGCAGCCTTGTACTCATCATAAACACTGTCCAAACTATCATAGTTAGCGTGGAAACTGTAAGCATCCTTCATGATAAACTCACGTGTACGAAGAAGTCCATTACGTGGGCGTTTTTCATCACGATACTTAGGTTGGATTTGATAAAGGTTGAGTGGCAATTGCTTGTAAGACTTAACAGAATCACGAACAATAGCTGTAAAGGTTTCTTCGTGAGTTGGACCTAAGATGAAGTCTGATTTTTCACGGTTTTTTAGCTTGTAAAGGTCTTCACCATAAGTTTCGTAACGACCTGATTCGCGCCACAATTCTGCACTAAGAAGGGCAGGAGCCAACATCTCAACGGCACCAATCTTATCAAACTCTTGGCGCATGATATTTTTGGCTTTTTCAATCACACGGTTGGCAAGTGGTAAGTAAGAATAAACACCTGCTGAAACTTGGCGAACATAACCAGCTCGCAACATAAGAGCATGGCTGATAACTTGAGCATCGCTTGGCATTTCGCGAAGCGTTGGGATAGGCATTTTACTTTGTTTCATAATATTCCTCGATTATCTAAAAAAGAGTCGCATAATGTCATTCCAAGTCACAGCAATCATCAAGACAACCATGATGACCACTCCGGCCAAGGTGACATAGGTTTCAATTTCTTGTTTCAATGGTTTGCGGCGGATAGCTTCTAGGATATTGAGCACAATCTTACCACCATCCAATACTGGAATCGGAATAAGATTAAAAATCCCGATATTGATGGAAATAATTGCCAAGAAGTACAAGACATTTTCAATTCCATTTTTAGCAGCATCACTACTTGCCTTAAAGATGGCAACAGGTCCACCTAGCTTGTTCAAATCCGGTTGGAAAATCAGATTTTTCAGAGCCGATAGAATTCGGAGAGCCGAGTCAGCAGCAGTTGTGAAACCACCTACAAACATAGATAGAAAGTCTGACTTAATTCCCGGTTGAACACCTAGAAGGTAACGGCCTTGATTTTCTTCAGGAGTAACAGTGACTTGTTTATCACTGCCCTTTTCAGAAATAGTCACATCCAAGGTCGGGGCCGTCTTATCTTTAGTTTCTGTTTCCACAGCCTGAATCAAGCTTTCCCAGTTGTTAATCTCATGTGAGCCAATCTTGGTAATTTGAGCCGTTTCTGGCACTCCTACCTTAGCCAAAGCCCCTTGGGGCATGACATGGAACTGGTTGGTATCAACATCTCTGACACCACCCTGCATAAAGATTAAAATCCAAAAAACAACGACACCTAAGATAAAGTTGTTCATAGGACCTGCAAAGTTAGTAATCAGTTTCCCCCAGATAGTCGCATTTTGATATTGCACATCCAAAGGAGCAATTCGAACCTCAGTTCCATCTGCTTCCACAACTGTTGCATCGTGATCCACTGCAAATGTTTTTTCTTCTTCCAGAACCAGTCCTTTGATAAAGAGCTTGTCTTCAAAGTCAAATTTGGTCACCTGCATAGGAAGAGACGTTTGATCCAATTTTTTACCTGAGAGATTGATGCGTTTAACCTTACCATCATCAGTAAGCGTCAAACTGACAGGAGTTCCTGTCTTGATTTCAGTTGTATCATCACTCCAACCAGCCATTCGAACATAGCCACCCAGAGGCAAGATGCGAATGGTATAGGCCGTTCCATCCTTGCCAATATGAGCAAAGATCTTGGGGCCCATGCCAATGGCAAATTCACGCACTAGAATTCCTGATTTCTTGGCAAAGTAGAAGTGCCCGAACTCGTGCACCACCACAATAATCCCGAAAACCAGAATAAAGGTTAAAATTCCGAGCATAGTATTTCCTCCGTCTTTTGATTAAAAGAGCCCAAATAGGTGCATGATTGGAAATACAAGCAACATACTATCAAAACGATCCAAAACACCACCATGTCCAGGGATAAATTTCCCAGAATCCTTAATACCAAAGTGACGCTTGATCGAACTTTCTAGTAAATCACCAAATTGTCCAGCAATGCTAAAGAA
The DNA here is from genome assembly GCF_001808665.1 of Streptococcus sp. HMSC070B10. Taxonomy (GTDB): domain Bacteria; phylum Bacillota; class Bacilli; order Lactobacillales; family Streptococcaceae; genus Streptococcus. The sequence continues at coordinate 174,948 of NZ_KV794214.1, forward strand.
AATAGCAAAGACTGACATCTTGTAAATTCCATACGGAAGAGCAACTGTATTGTCAACCATCATAAAGATGATGGTTACTAAAATAGCACCTAAAATGCCACCCAAGGCACCCTCAAAGGTTTTATTTGGAGAAACCGTTGGAGCCAGTTTCCGTTTCCCAAAGTTCATCCCAGCAAGATAGGCACCACTGTCGGTAGCCCAGACGATACACAAGGCCAATAGAACCTTATCTAAACCTGCAACGCGAGCATCTAGTAAAGCATTAAATCCAAAGCCTACATAGAAACTCATAGCAAGAGGGAAAACAGCGTCCTCAATCGTATAGGACTTGCTAAAAACGGTCGTTCCTAACATAATTGAAATCAAAACACTATAGGCAACCACATTCCCATCAACTGGCAAAAAAGTCAGGTAATTCTCCAAGGGAATGGTCAAGGCAAAGGTTGCAAAGAGGGTTAAGAGCCCCTCTATCGTCATGGTCTCTAGACCTCTCATCTTCAAAAGTTCATGCATGGCTAGCATGGCTATGATTCCAATTGCTATCTGAAGCAAGAGTCCCCCAATCATTAAAATTGGTAGGAAAATAGCCAGGGCAATCCCTGCAAACAAGGTTCTTTTCTGTAAATCCTGTGTCATATTTCCTCCTAAACTCCTCCAAATCGGCGATGACGACGATTGTAGACAAGAATGGCTTCCTGCAAGGCCGCCTCGTCAAAATCAGGCCACAAGGTGTCCGTAAAATAGAGCTCACTATAGGCTCCCTGCCATGGAAGGAAATTACTCAAACGCAATTCTCCACTAGTACGGATAATTAAGTCTGGGTCTCGTAAGTCCTTAGGCAAATGCTGGGTGAAGAGATAGTTGCCGATCAACTCCTCTGTGATGTCACCTGGGTTGATTTTGGCATCTAAAACATCCTGGGAAATCAACTTCAGCGCCTGTGTAATCTCAGCACGTCCACCATAGTTGAGGGCAAAGTTAAGAATCAATCCTGTGTTGTTCTTAGTCAATTCCTCAGCCTTGGTTAAAGCTTCAAAGGTTTGCTTAGGCAGGCGGTCTGTCTCCCCAATCATTTGAATCTTAACATTATTCGCATGCAGTTCAGGGACATAATGGTCATAAAACTCTACGGGCAAGTTCATGATAAACTTGACCTCCTGATCGGGACGGGTCCAGTTTTCCGTAGAAAAAGCATAGACCGTAATAACCTTAACGCCCAGTTTGTTTGCTGCCTTGGTCACAGTTTGCAATGCTTCCATACCCGCCTTGTGTCCAAAAACTCTCGGTTGCATACGTTTTTTAGCCCAACGGCCATTGCCATCCATGATGATGCCGATATGAGCAGGAACCTGGGTCGGAACTTCTACTTCCACAGCCTTATCTTTCTTAAAAAATCCAAACATGATCTTATTCCTATTCAAAAATCTATCGTTTCATTATACCATATTTCCCTATTTTCTTCTATCACTAAGCTATTTATTCTCAGGCACCAGGCTCAGTTTTCAAAAAAATAAGCCGCCTGATTGGGCGACTCTATTTTTTATAGGGAGATTATTATGAAAAAGTTTTAGGAGTTTAAGTTAAGGTCTTCTTAACTTATGTACTTAGTATACACTTCCTAGCTTAAAGTTTCCTTAAGTATTTTTAAAAATCAAATTTTTCCATTTTTCTTGCCAATTTTTCTTGGATAGACGTGTTTGATAGAGCTTCATTCGGTCTTGATTCTCTAAAAAATGAGGAGTTGGACGAACTTGAAAATTCAAAATATCCTCCAAACCATAAGGTGCATAGAGTTCAAAATCGGATTCTTCATTCAAGCGAAGCCCAACCGCCGTACACCGTTCTGGATACTTACTCATAGCATCACGAGAGCTAGTATAGGGCGCAGTATGAGGACTGTGCTGGTGAATATAGACCTGATTTTTCAATTCCCACTGGTACTGAGGAAAATCCGCTCTCAACTTGTTCTCTAGGGACAAGGTTTCCTCATAAGAAATATCTGGATCAAAGAAAATCACATCAACATCTGTTTCACAGTCAAAAGGTGATTTGTCTGACAAGAGATTCCAGATGAAATTTCTGACAGAACCTGCTGCCAACCACGAGTCTTTCAGACCAAGATCTCGTATGATCGTCAGAATAGCCATCATATCCGGATTTTCTCTGAAAGCTTCTAGAATTTCTTGTTTATTTTTCATTATACTCATACCCCAAATGTTCGTAAGCCTTAGCGGTCGCAACTCGTCCTGAACGAGTTCGCATGATAAAACCTTTTTGAATCAAGTAGGGCTCATACATATCTTCAACTGTCTCACGCTCTTCTGCTATGTTAACAGAAAGAGTTCCTAATCCGACAGGACCACCACCGTACATCTCAATCATGGTCCGAAGGATTTTTTGGTCCACATAGTCCAAACCTTCATGGTCAACATCCAGCATAGTCAAAGCCTTATCGGTAATAAGATCATCGATAACCCCATTCCCCATTATCTGGGCAAAATCGCGCACGCGCTTGAGGAGACGATTGGCAATACGAGGGGTCCCACGACTACGTAAGGCTAACTCAGATGCTGCCTCATGAGTAATTTCCATCTCAAAAATATCTGCCGTCCGCTCGACAATTTCCGTCAAATCAGCATGGGCATAATACTCCATATGACCTGTAATCCCAAAACGTGCCCGTAGCGGATTTGAGAGCATACCAGCCCTAGTCGTCGCACCAATCAAAGTAAAAGGTGGCAACTCCAAATGAACACTGCGACTGCCTTCACCAGCACCAATCATGATATCGATGTAAAAGTCCTCCATGGCACTATAAAGCACCTCTTCCACCGACATAGGCAAGCGATGAATTTCATCAATAAAGAGGACATCCCCAGGCTCTAAGTCATTCAAAATCGCTACCAGATCACCAGCTTTTTCGATAACAGGACCCGACGTCTGCTTGAGATTAACTCCCAGTTCATTGGCAATAACAAAGGCCATAGTCGTCTTCCCCAAACCTGGAGGCCCAAATAAGAGGACATGATCCAGCGCTTCATCCCGCATTTTGGCAGCTTCAATAAAGATTTGGAGCTGGTCCTTGACCTTGTCCTGCCCAATATATTCACGTAAGTACTGAGGACGGAGCGTGCGTTCTACTAACTCCTCATCCCCCATTATCTCATTATCTAAAATTCTACTCATGGCTCTATTATATCAAAAAACCAAGCCACAAACAAAAAAGCCACCTGATTGGGTGACTCCCGATTTTAGCATGTATGTGGTATAATATTTTACGGCACTTCTACACCGCCTGCGAGAGAAGGTGAGATAGCCCATGATGGATACAATACTTAAAACTATCATCGGACCAATTGTGGTCGGTGTCGTTCTTCGCTTAGTCGATAAATGGCTAAACAAGGACAAATAATGTCAAAAAGACCCCAAGCTTAATGTGGAAGTTAGCTTGGGGTCTTTTCTAGCCTATGATATAGACACAATACTTAATTCCCTTTTATTATCCCACAGTTCACAAAATTTGTCAAAACTTTACATCCTCAGCTTCTCAAGCTTTAACCACTTTACAACAAGACTTTCAGGTTTAAGAGAAAGTTAGGGATTCTATCAATTTCATAGAAATTTTGATTTAGTAAACGAAGAGACAATCTTACATGTCACTCCTCATTTAATATGCCACTACTGGACAAGCAAAATCATTATTACAACAGTTCCAGTCCTTCAATTAACAGTCACTTACAATCAAATTGAGTTTGAAGTAGCCGAAGCGACAACAGACCTATTTCTTAGTCATATTTCCTAAAAAAGTCCCTGCCAATTCCCCGACCAAAATCCGAAAAATACCGA
>NZ_KV794214.1:178893-179404 GCF_001808665.1 Streptococcus sp. HMSC070B10
TCCCCGACCAAAATCCGAAAAATACCGAAAAATACCGAAAAATACCGAAAAACTATTTTTAGAATAGTCCCCAAAAGCCTGAAATAGAGCCAAAAAACTCCACCTGATTGGGTGGAGTTAAGGGAGATTATTATGAAAAAGGTAAAATAAAATCTTATTAAATCAACACTTTTGGAGGGTGTCCCCTCCAACTCCCCGACCTCTGGACAAGGTCTATTTTTTTGAAAAAAATTTAAAAAACTTCATCAAAACGCTTGACTTTCACGGCATACCGTGATATAATATAATCAAGATAAGGAAAGGAGGTGAGGAAGTTGAACAAAGAAGATTGGCTTAGGTTACTTGAAAAGGTGATAGATAATATCCCTGAAACAGTAACAGCTATCGCAAGTCTGGTGACCGCAATAACGGTCGCAAGGCAAAACAAAAAGCGTAAACCCAAGTTCCGGCAAAAGAAAAGGTAAACGCTAAGAGGTAGGGGCGAAAGCCCCTCACACCTCTATTTTATCAA